>CAMWOF010000047.1 GCA_947175805.1 uncultured Clostridiaceae bacterium | reverse complement strand
ATCACACCCATGGCAGCGAGGCCTTTGCTGACAGCCGGGAAGGTGCTGTAGAGGATACCATTATCGGTGTGGGGGATGTACTGACTGAAATTTTAGAGACAAAATACAATGTACATGTTTACCATGACCGAACGGTATACGATATGGTGGATGGGAAATTGGACAGAAGCTACGCATATACGCTGTCTAAAAAGGGAGTCAAAAAAATTTTGTCAGACCATCCCTCCATCGAAGTCATGATAGATTTACATAGGGACGGCGTGTCGGAATCCACCCGTCTGGTAACCGAGATAAACGGAAAGCCAACGGCAAAGGTCATGTTTCTAAACGGTGTGAGCCGCTTTAAAAACAGCGGCGATATCAGTTATTTGTACAACCCCTACAAGGAAACCAATCTGGCGTTCAGCCTGCAGATGTTTGTGGCGGGCAAGGCATTGTATGGGGACTTTTTAAGAAAAATCTATATCCGGGCATATTGCTATAACCTGAACTTGATGGCGCGGGCAGCGCTGATTGAGGCGGGGGCGCAGACCAACACCTTAGAGGAGGAGAAAAACGCCATGGAGCCGCTGGCGGATATTTTGTATCAGGTGTTAAAGAGCGGGGCATAGGGAAGATAGTTGTATTTTTTATTAAAAGATATAAATAATAAGTATATGATTTAAGAAGAATACCTTTTAAGGCTGGTTATTTACATAAAAGGTAGAATATGATATAAATATAGATATAATATTGCGACAGCGTACATAAGAGAGGTGTGTATGAATCATAGAGGTGAAATTTGCCTAGGGATGGCAGGAGCCGGTCGTGCGACGGAATTGCATATGAATGCATTGCAGCGATATACAGGTGTGCCTGTATGCTATAAACATATTATTGCCCATCGAATGGAGCAGGTAAATTTTGTAAAAAACAGATATGGTTTCCATAATGCATCTTTAAACTTTGATGATATGCTAAATGATGCGGAGATTGACATCATTGATATCTGCACGCCTCCGTATGCACATGAGGATATGATTATAAAGGCGTTAAATGCAGGGAAGCATGTAATATGTGAAAAGCCTCTCAGCGGCTATTTTGGAGAGCCGGATGACAGGAAGCCAATTGGCGATATGGTATCTAAATCTAAAATGTATGAGTCGCTGCTGGAGAAAATTGAAAAACTTCGGCATGTTGTTGAGACGAGCGGAAAAAAATTTATGTATGCCGAGAATTTTGTATATGCGCCGGCAGTGACAAAGGCGGCAGAAATACTGAAAAATAAAAAAAGTAAGATTCTGTATGCAAAGGGAGAGGAAAGCTTAAAGGGGTCGAGTTCTCCGGTGGCAGGTGATTGGGACAAAACAGGCGGCGGGACATTTATTCGTACAGGTGCGCATCCGCTGGCGGCTATTCTATGGCTGAAAAGAGTGGAGGCAAAGGCAAGAGGCGAATCTATCCGGATTAAGTCTGTTTTTGCAGATATGGGGAGAGTGACACCGCAGCTTACGGCATATGAACACAGGCATATTGCGGCACATCCGGTGGATGTGGAGGATAACGGGACTGTAATTATAACCTTTACTGATGAAAGCAAGGCAGTAATTATTGCTACCGATGTATTGCTTGGAGGCAGTAAAAATTATCTGGAGCTGTATTGTAATGATGCTGTAATCAATTGTAATCTGACCATGTCAAATCTTATGAGCACTTATTTTCTTGATGAAGACAGATTAGATGATGTATATATGTCTGAAATGCTTTCTGCCAAGACAGGCTGGAATCATCCGTTTTTAGAGGATGAAATTATCCGGGGATATACGGACGAAATGCGGGATTTTGTAGAAGCTGTTTATTTTGACAGAGAACCAAAATCCGGTTTTAATTTAGCTTATGACTCTATTAAAATTATATACGCAGCCTATAAGTCGTCTGAGCTTGGCGTAGCAGTAAATTTATTACAGGATTGACACCGGGGAGCGGGTAAATAATTATGACAAAGAAAAGGATACTGATTACAGGAGGCAGCCATTCTGAACTGCCCTTGATTGAGGCGGCACAGGGAATGGGATGGCATGTGATAACTACGGGGATAGATACCGGCGGTATAGGGCATGCCAAGGCAGACGAGTATGTAAAGGGAGATTTTTCTGACAAAGAATTTGTTCTGCAGTTGGCAAAGGAGAAGCATGTTGATGCGATTGTTTCCGGCTGTAATGATTTTGCATATCTTTCCACAGCATATGCCTGTGAGCAGTTAGGGATGCCGGGACATGATAATTATGAGGTTTCAAAGCTTATCCATATGAAACATAATTTTCGCAGCTTATCCAAAAAATTAAAACTCCCTACGCCTGAAATTTATCAATGTTATAATCAAGAGGATGTAAAAAAAGGAATCAGATTTATTGGATTTCCACTTTTGGTCAAGCCTGTGGATTTGACAGGGGGAAAGGGTGTAAAAGTTTGCCATAATGAAATGGAAACTATGGAGGCATATGAAAATGCGATGGCGCAGACCAGACAGCCTTATGTGATTCTGGAACAGTATGTGGAAGGCTCCAATCATGGAATCTCAGTGCTTTTAAAAAATAAAAAGGTTGTCTGCCATGTGGTTGACAATGAACAGTATGGGCATAATAAATATCTGGTGCTGGGAGCAAGCTCACCGTCGGATATTCCGCAGCATGCTATTTTTGCGTTGATTCGTGATATAGAAGCATTGGCAAGTTATCTGAATCTGACAGACGGACTGTTTCATACACAGTTTATTGTAAATGAAGAGCAGCTTCCTGTTATGATAGATCCGTGCAGAAGGTCTCCGGGTGATTTATATGTTTTGCTGGCAAAGTATGTTACTGGCGTGGATTACCCTTTGGAGATTGTAAAGGCGGAATGTGGGATGCCGCTTGCCGACAGTTATTCGTCAGAATGTCATTTTGTTGCGAGAGAATGTATTATGACGGATAGATGCGGCAAAATTGAGCGGATAGAAATAGCTGAGGAAATACGAAAATATCTCATATATTCAATCATGCTAAGCAAAAAAGGAACCTGCATAACACAACCGATGAAGCAAAAGGCAGGAATCTTGATTATGGAGTTTGAAAACTATATGCAGATGCATGATATATTAAGACGGTATCATGAATTAGTCTGGCTTGAGTTAGCAAAGGAAGATAATTGCTGCGAGTGAGAAATATTTGATAGAAATAATAAAAAATATTCCCAGTGAGCGTATTACGGCAGTATCGGAAAATAAAAACGAAAGGAAATTCTTATGGATAAATTATCGATAATTATCCCCTGTTATCGGTCAGAGCATACAATTCAAGGTGTCGTGGAGGAGATTGTTGCAGAGCTTGACGGCAGTTTTGAATTTGAGATAATATTAGTGAATGATGCTTCGCCTGATAATGTATGGGAGAAGATTCAGGCTTTGGTTGCGGATCATGGAAACAGAGTGAAGGGAATTCGTTTTGCTAAGAATTTTGGGCAGCATGCTGCATTGATGGCGGGCTACAGACTGTCGCAGGGAGATATTGTAATTCAGATGGACGATGATGGGCAGACAGACCCTAAGGGAATCTTTACGCTGGTTGATAAGATACATGAGGGTTATGATGTTGCATTTGCCAGATACCCGGAGATAAAACAGTCAGTATTCAGGAGATTTGGCTCAGCAGTGAACCGTAAAATGTGCGTTGCGCTGATTGACATGCCACCAAATTTAAAGCCGACAAGTTTTAGTGCGGCAAGGCGCTTTGTTGTAGAGCAGATTATCAGATATGAAAGACCATATCCATATATTGGCGGTCTGTTGTTCCAATCCACCTCCAATATGTGTGATGTGGAAATCCAGCATAGGAAACGTGCTTATGGGATATCCAATTATACCATAGGCAAGCTTCTCAAGCTATGGCTGAATGGCTTTACGGCTTTTTCGGTCAAGCCGTTAGAGTTTGGAATTATAGTCGGTGTATTGGCTGCATTGGCAGGCTTTGTTTATGCAATTATAGTTACTATGAGGAAGCTGCTTGGTTTTCCTGTATTGGTCGGATGGAGTTCACTGATATCAATTATTCTGATGCTCGGTGGATTTATTCTAATTATGCTTGGATTAGTCGGAGAATATGTTGGCAGGATTTATATCAGTATCAATAATGCGCCGCAGTATGTGATTAAGGACATCTGTGAAAACACAAATGCGCCGGAAGAGGAAGCTGCCGGGCAGACAGAATAAAAAATATTTTAATGTGTGAGAAAAAAAGAAAAAAATACTAGAAGTGGTGATAATATGATTGCTTTTAATGTTCCCCCATATGTTGGGACTGAATTAAAATACATAGAACAGGCGATTAAAAATCGAAAAATCAGCGGGGATGGAAAATTTACGGCATGCTGTAATGAATGGCTGGAGGAGAAAACCGGAGCCAAAAAGGTTTTGCTGTCAACCTCCTGCACCCATGCACTGGAAATGGCGGCCCTGCTTGCAGGAATTAAGGAGGGCGATGAAATCATTATGCCATCCTATACCTTTGTATCTACGGGAGATGCTTTTGTGGTCAGAGGCGCAAAATTAGTATTTGTAGATATTCGTCCCGATACGATGAATATAAATGAAAGACTGATAGAAGCGGCTATTACAAAACGAACGAAAGCGATTGTGGTTGTTCATTATGCGGGTGTGGCATGTGAGATGGACACCATTATGGATATTGCAGGGAGACATAAGCTTTTTGTAATTGAAGATGCGGCACAGGGGGTATTATGTACATATAAAGGAGCTGCGCTGGGAACAATCGGTGATTTTGGATGCTATAGCTTTCATGAAACAAAAAATTTCAGTATGGGTGAGGGTGGCGCTCTTGTTTTAAAAAGCACCGCTTATGTGGATGATGCTGAAATTATCAGAGAGAAGGGGACTGACAGAAAGAAGTTTTTCAGGGGAGAGGTGGATAAGTATCAATGGGTAAACTGGGGATCGTCTTATCTGCCGAGCGAATTAAACGCCGCATATCTGTGGGCGCAGCTTGAACAGGCAGATAAAATTTCTGCGGACAGGCTTTTGTCATATAGAGAATATGAGGAAGGGCTGTCGGATTTACAGCAGAGCGGGAAAATAGATTTGCCTTATGTGCCTGCTGAATGTCAGCATAATGCGCATATGTTTTATATTAAGTGCCGGGATTTGGAGGAGCGGACAGCGCTGCTTTCTTTTTTGAAGGAAAACGGTATATTGGCAGTATTTCATTACGTGCCGCTGCATTCGTCTATTGCGGGCAGGAGGTTTGGCGTATTTCATGGAGAAGATATACATACTACGGCGGAGAGTGAAAGAATTGTGCGCCTGCCGATGTACTATGGATTAAAGAAGCAGGACAGAGACTTTGTGATTGACAGAATCCATGCATTTTATAAGAAACAGGCATAATGAGGATAACGATATGAGTCAAAAAGATATAGGAAGTGCGCGTCTGAAGGATTATATGCTGCTGCATATGCTGTTTTTTGTATATTCTGCAGGCGGCATATGCGCAAAGCTGGCAGCGGCATATGATTTTTTTTCAATTAAATTTATGTTATTATACGGCGCGGTATTGCTGAATTTATTTATATATGCTATCGCATGGCAACAGCTTTTAAAGAAAATGCCTCTAACAACAGCTTATATGAATAAGGCAATTACAATTGTATGGGGCTTCGTTTGGGGTATGCTTGTTTTTGATGAGGCAATAACAATAGGTAAAATAATTGGCGGAGCAGTGATTATTATTGGCGTATTATTGGTGGTGAGTGATGATAAATAATCTGCAGGTAACAGGGATACTAATTTTTCTTTTTTCCGTTTTTATTTCCTCCTGTTCACAAATATTGTTAAAAATGAGTGCAAAAATACAATATGACAATAAGTGGAAGGAATATTTAAATACCAGGGTGATAGCGGCTTACAGTATATTTTTCATTTCGTCTCTGGTTACCTTGTACGCATATAGGTTTGTGCCATTATCCATGGGACCGGTTTTGGAGGCGAGCGGTTATATATTTGTCACCGTGCTAGGCGTCACCTTTTTAAAAGAAAAGGTTGGGGTAAGAAAACGCATCGGTTTGGTAATCATTGTAACAGGAATTATGATTACTGCGTTGTTTGGATAACGAAAGGCATAATATAAATGAAAAACATTAGCTTATGGAGGATAACACAATGGCCATTATCGACCAGAAGAAAATTCGCAATTTCTGCATTGTAGCCCATATTGACCATGGGAAGTCTACATTGGCAGACAGGATTATAGAAAAAACAGGACTGCTCACAAACAGGGAAATGCAGGAGCAGGTATTGGACAATATGGAGTTGGAGCGGGAGCGTGGCATTACGATTAAGGCACAGGCTGTCCGCATTATATATAAAGCGCAAGATGGGGAGGAGTATATACTAAATTTAATAGATACCCCCGGTCACGTAGATTTTAACTATGAGGTATCCCGGAGCCTGGCGGCTTGCGAGGGTGCCGTATTGGTGGTGGATGCAGCTCAGGGCATTGAGGCGCAGACGTTGGCAAATGTCTATCTGGCATTAGACCATAATCTGGATGTCATGCCAGTCATCAATAAGATTGATCTGCCCTCAGCGGACCCGGAGCGTGTCGTCAATGAAATTGAGGATGTCATTGGTATTGAAGCCCAGGATGCGCCCCGCATTTCTGCAAAGAACGGTTTGAATATAGAAGATGTGCTGGAGCAGATTGTAAAAAAGATTCCAGCGCCCTCCGGGGATTATGAGGAGCCGTTAAAGGCTTTGATTTTTGACAGCATTTATGATTCATACAAGGGTGTTATTGTATTCTGCCGGCTCTTTGATGGACATGTTTCCAAGGGGACAAAAATCCGTATGTTTGCCACCGGCGCAGAAGCAGAGGTGGTGGAGGTAGGCATATTCGGTGCAGGCCAGTTTATTCCCTGTGAGGAGCTTTCGGCGGGTATGGTGGGGTATGTGACCGCCAGCCTGAAAAATGTAAAAGAAACGACAGTAGGTGATACCATAACGGACGCCGAGCGGCCTTGCGCGGAACCGCTTGCGGGCTATAAAAAGGTGAATCCCATGGTGTACTGCGGACTCTATCCGTCGGACGGCGCCAAGTATCCTGATTTACGGGATGCCTTGGAGAAACTGCAGCTAAATGATGCCTCCTTAAGTTTTGAGCCGGAGACCTCTGTTGCCTTGGGCTTTGGTTTCCGTTGCGGCTTTTTGGGACTTTTACATCTGGAAATCATCCAGGAGCGCTTAGAGCGGGAATACAATCTGGATTTGGTAACCACGGCGCCGGGGGTTATCTATAAGGTGCACAAGACTGACGGTGAGGTGATAGACCTGACCAATCCCTCCAATCTGCCGGATCCTTCTGTGATTGAATACATGGAGGAGCCATATGTGGCGGCTGAGATTATGGTGACTACCGATTATGTGGGGCCGATTATGCAGCTTTGCCAGGAACGCCGGGGGGTTTATAAGAGCATGGAATACATGGAGGCGACCAGAGCCACGTTAAAATATGACCTGCCGCTGAATGAAATCATATATGACTTTTTTGATGCTTTAAAATCTCGTTCCAGGGGCTATGCTTCTTTTGATTATGAGATGAAGGGATATCAGCGCTCTGAGCTTGTGAAGTTAGATATACTGATTAACAGGGAGGAAGTGGATGCCCTGTCCTTCATCATCCATAAGGATACTGCCTATGAGAGAGGCAGGAAAATGTGCGAGCGCCTGAAAGAGGAAATACCGAGGCATTTGTTTGAGATTCCGATTCAGGCAGCCATCGGCAGCAAGGTCATCGCCAGGGAGACAGTAAAGGCTGTAAGAAAGGATGTGCTTGCAAAATGCTATGGCGGTGATATCACCAGAAAGCGCAAGCTTCTCGAAAAGCAGAAGGAAGGCAAAAAGCGTATGCGCCAGATTGGAAATGTTGAGATACCGCAGAAGGCGTTTATGAGCGTGCTGAAGCTGGACAGTGGTGAGTGATTTCATGGTGAAATGCTGTCCGAACATATCGGATGAAACGATAAAGCCCGGATTGGGGATAAGGAGAGACACGGATGTGAAAAAAGAAATCAGCCTGTACATACATATTCCGTTTTGCGTCAATAAATGCAATTACTGCGATTTTTTGTCGTTTCCGGCATGTACCGGGACGTGTAAGGCAGCATATATAAATGCATTGCAAAGAGAGATGGAGTTATATGCGAAGGAGGCAGATCAATATCGGGTGGTATCCGTTTATATCGGTGGAGGTACGCCCTCAATATTAAGCTTAGAGCAGATAGAAATGCTGATGTATACTCTGAGAGAGGTATGGGATGTAGACGCTGATGCAGAGATTACAATCGAGATGAATCCAGGAACCGCAGACCAGATGAAACTGCTGGGATATCGGCAATTAGGCATTAACCGTATCAGCATGGGGCTGCAGACGACAAATAAAGAGGAGCTTGCCTGCCTGGGAAGGATATACAATTATGACCATTTTTATATTGCCTGGAAAATGCTGCGGGAGGCAGGTTTCGATAATATAAATATAGATATTATGATGGGACTGCCGGGACAGACCTTCCAAAGCTACCAAAAGACATTATCTAAGGTTTTATCTTTAAGACCTGAACATGTATCAGCGTACAGCCTGATTATAGAAGAAAACACACCGTTTTATAACAACCCGGCGGTGCTTTCACAATTGCCGGACGAAGAGACGGAGCGGATGATGTATACCTTCACAAAAAACTTTCTGGAGGGATATGGCTATTGCCAGTATGAGATTTCAAACTATGCAGTGGAGGGCAGGGAGTGCAGGCATAATATTGTTTACTGGGAGGATAGGTCTTATCTGGGGCTAGGTCTGGGGGCATCCTCATATATGTCCGGGAACCGATTTACAAATACCGCTGATTTGGAATATTATATACAATACTACAATGATGAAAAATGTGTTTCTCTTATGCCCTTAGAGAAAACTGTGATAGATACAAAGACACATATGGAGGAATTCATGTTTTTAGGCCTTCGCATGATGCAGGGTGTTTCCAGGCAGCGTTTTAAATCCCTGTTTGGAAAGGATATTTATGATGTCTATGGCACTGTTTTGAATAAATACGAGGGCATGGAGCTGCTGACGGTTTCTGGGGACAGCGTTTCGCTGACAGCGCAGGGTGTTTCCTTAAGTAATATCATTATGGCAGATTTTTTGCTGTAAGCCGGTTTATTTTTTTCATCATCTGCAAATAAATAATAAAATGTGTTGACAAATGGGAATTCGAGTGCTACATTAGTTTTAGATGTTAGCACTCGTTTTGTTTGAGTGCTAATAGAAAGGGATGATAGGATGGAACTGGACGATCGTAAGCGAAAGATTCTGCAAGCGATTATCACCAACTATTTAGAGACTGGTGAGCCGGTGGGTTCAAGAACCATTTCCAAATATACGGATTTGAATTTAAGCTCTGCGACGATTCGTAATGAGATGGCGGATTTAGAGGAGATGGGATATATTATTCAGCCCCATACCTCGGCGGGCAGGGTTCCCACAGATGCGGGATACCGGCTGTATGTTGACCAGCTCATGCTGGAAAAGGACAGTGAGGTCGAAGAGATAAAGGAGACGAGAAATGCACTGATTGAGCGTGTGGACCGACTGGAGGAGATGCTAAAGCAGGTTGCCAAAATACTTGCCTCCAACACGAATTATGCCACCATGGTCACCGCCCCCCACTATCAGAACACCAAGGTAAAGTTTGTGCAGCTTTCCCAGGTAAGTGAGGAACAGATGCTGGCGGTCATTGTTGTGGAGGGAAATGTAATCAAGAATAAGATGATGCGCGCAGAGCAGACACTGACAAACGACGAGATTCTAAAGCTGAATATTCTGATAAATACATTTTTACAGGGAGCGTCATTGGCGGATATCAATCTGGAGATGATGCACACCATGCAGCAGCAGGCAGGAAAATATGCCGGAGTGCTGGAGGGCGTGTTCCAGGGAGTGATAGAAGCGATACATGAGGCCGAGGAGCTGGAGATTTATACCAGCGGAACAACCAATATTTTGAAATATCCGGAACTGGGGGATATATCGAAAACCAGTGAGCTTTTGGAAGCATTTGAGGAGAAAAAGGTTCTCACCGAGCTTTTGGATGATGCAATGAGCAAAGAGGACAACACAGGGATTCAGATATATATCGGTGATGAATCACCGGTAAAGGATATGAAGGATTTAAGCGTAGTTACAGCAACATACCAGCTTCAGGAGGGGGCGAAGGGGACGATAGGTATCATTGGCCCAAAACGTATGGATTACAAAAAGGTAGTATCCACCCTGAAGAACCTGACAGAAGAGCTGGATTTAATATTTAGTACAAAGAAAGAATAGAGGTGCCAGAACAATGGAAGAAAAAAACAACCCAGAAGCAACACCGACCAATGAAGAAACCAAAAGCGAAAAGACCGGGAGAAGAAGTAACAGAGCCCCATCCGGCAAGAAGGCTTCCGTGAAGACGCAAAAGGTAGTGGAGACACAGGAGACAGAGGAGACTGTGGATGAAGTGGCTGCCGAGGAGGTTGCACCGGAGGTACAGAAGGCGGCGCAAAAGAAGCCGGGAAGAAGAAACGCTAATGTCAAAGTATTGGAGTTGGAAATCGAAAAGCAAAAAGGACTGGCAGAAGAAGCCAATGACAGATACAGAAGACTGCTGGCAGAATTTGAAAATGCAAGGGCGAGAGATGCCAAGGAATCGGCAAAAATGTATGATATCGGAGCCAAGGAGGTGCTTGAGAAGCTTTTGCCGGTGGTGGATAATTTTGAGCGTGCTGTGGAGGCCATACCGGAAGAGGAGAAGGACGGCGCAACGGAGCAGGGCGTAATTATGATTTACCGGCAGCTGATGAAGATATTGGAAGAAATCGGCGTTACACAGATAAATGCAGAGGGCAGCCAGTTTGACCCGGATTTCCATAATGCAGTCATTCATATAGAAGATGATAATCATGGGGATAATGTGGTTGCTGAAGAGATGCAGAAGGGATATAAATATAAAGACACTGTGCTTCGCTACAGCAT
>CAMWOF010000046.1 GCA_947175805.1 uncultured Clostridiaceae bacterium | reverse complement strand
TGGCTTACTTTTCCAAATCCTTCATCTTCATGGCGCGTACCTTTGTGGAAAGGCCGAAGAGCGTGATGAAGCCTTCTGCGTCATGGTGGTCATATAATTCGCCGGTAGTAAAGGAAGCCAGCTCCTCGCTGTAGAGGGAGTACGGGGATTTTGTTCCGGCCTTGATGATATTCCCCTTATAGAGCTTGAACTTTACCTCACCGGTCACATATTGCTGTGTGCTCTCAATAAATGCCTGAATTGCCTCGCGCAACGGAGAGAACCATTTTCCCTCATATACAAGCTGTGCAAACTTGTTGGCCAGGTTGATTTTCATCTCTGTCGTTTCCCGGTCAAGAATCAGCTCCTCTAACTGCTGGTGCGCTTCCATCAAAATGGTTCCGCCCGGCGTCTCATATACGCCCCGGGACTTCATGCCCACAACGCGGTTTTCAACAATGTCAATAATACCGATACCGTGCTTGCCGCCCAGACGGTTCAGCTCCCGGATAATATCGGACACTTTCATTTCCTTACCGTTAATGCTCTTTGGAACGCCCTTGTCAAAGGTCATGGTGACATATTCGCCCTCATCCGGCGCTTTTTCCGGTGTAACGCCGAGCACTAACAGATGGTCGTAGTTCGGTTCGTTTTCAGGAAGCTCCAGCTCCAGGCCTTCATGGCTGATATGCCATAGGTTCCGGTCACGGCTGTAGGAGTTGTCGGCAGAAAACGGAAGGTCAATGCCATGCTGCTTGCAGTAAGCGATTTCCTCCTCACGGGACTGTAATGTCCACTTGTCATCCCGCCATGCTGCAATAATGTTTAAGTCAGGCGCCAATGCCTTAATGCCCAGCTCAAAACGGATTTGGTCGTTGCCCTTTCCGGTAGCGCCGTGGCATATGGTGGTAGCGCCTTCCTTTCTGGCAATTTCTACCAGTCTTTTGGCAATAGCCGGTCTTGCCATGGAAGTGCCCAGTAAGTATTTGTTTTCGTAAATGGCGTTTGCCTGTACGCAAGGGACAACATATTCATCACAGAACTCGTCCACAATGTCCTCTATGTACAGCTTGGCTGCGCCGGAGAGCTTTGCCCGTTCCTCAAGACCGTCAAGCTCGCTTTCCTGGCCTACATCAATACAACAGCAGATGACCTCAAAGTCATAGTTTTCCTTTAACCATGGAATCAGTGCGGTGGTATCAAGACCGCCTGAGTATGCTAAAATTACCTTTTCCTTCATAATAGAAGTTCCTCCTTGTTATGAGCAATTTGTTGCTATATTGTACATTTAATTAATATACATGAATCTTGCATATTATGCAACCCTAATTTTCATTTTTCCTGAAAATAAATGCTGTGCCGTTTTTTTGTACATAACGGAAAGAAGGTATAAATATACTGGTTTCTTGAATATTTATGCTTTTGTAAATGACGAAGGTTGAACCGCAAAAATACATGTTGCATAATATGCAATAAAGATGTATAATTATTAAATCGCAGCGATTGTTGCAGACAGTGGTTGGAGGGATTTATAGTGGATGAGGATTATGATAAGCCTTTGTTAATGCCGTTTTTGATCATAGGCGTTGTCCTCGCCGGAATTTTAATATCTTTTATGTATGTGCTTACACATAATAAGAGTTACCGGAATGAGGCGGTAGAGCGGGGAGACGGTATAGTTTTAAATGATATCAGATATTCGCCGGATTCACTTACAGATTATACAGTGACAAATGTATTGATTTGCAAGACAGACTCTGGCGCTAAGATATATCAGATAAAGGAGTATCCCGATTATGAATATGTTTTTGTGTCCTGGGGGCGGGAAGCAGGTATTTATAAAAGGGAAGAGGATGCCGGGCAGTAACGTATGCCAAAATAGATAGTAAAAAATGGGGTAGTGTCAAGCATCCAACATTATAGAAAAGAGGTTGAAAATATGATTAGAGCAGGTATTATTGGCTCCACCGGTTATGCGGGACAGGAGCTTGTGAGATTATTATTAAATCATAAGGATGTAGAATTAACATGGTTTGGTTCAAGAAGCTACATAGATGAGAGATATTCCAGCATATTCGGTAATATGTTTCAACTGGCGGATGATATCTGTAAGGATGATAACATAGAAGAGATGATGGAGCAGACGGATGTAATTTTTACTGCCACTCCTCAAGGGCTTTGTGCCTCCCTGGTAAATGAAAATGTGCTTTCCAGGGTGAAGGTGATTGACCTTTCCGCAGACTTCAGACTAAAGGATGTGGGGGTGTATGAGCAGTGGTATAAAATCACCCATAAGTCTCCGCAGTTTATAGAAGAAGCGGTGTACGGGCTGACAGAAATCAACAGGGACAAGGTGAAGGCGGCCAGGTTGCTTGCCAATCCGGGATGTTATACGACATGCTCCATTTTATCCCTCTATCCGCTGGTGAAGGAAGGGCTTGTGGATGCACAGAGTATTATCGTGGATGCAAAATCAGGTGTATCCGGCGCTGGCAGAGGGGCAAAGGTGCAAAATCTCTACTGTGAGGTCAATGAGAGCATGAAAGCATACGGCGTTCTGACCCATAGGCATACGCCGGAGATTGAGGAACAGCTTGGATATGCGGCAGGGGAGGATATCAGGATTATCTTTACGCCCCATCTGGTACCGATGAACCGGGGAATTTTAGTTACCGCCTATGCGAATCTGATGAAGCAGGTATCCTATGAGGAGGTCAGGGCGGCCTATGATAAGTATTACAGGGATGAATATTTTATCAGAATGTTGGAGCAGGATGTGTGCCCGGAGACCCGCTGGGTGGAGGGCAGTAACTTTGTGGATATCAATTTTAAGCTGGATGGGCGCACGAACCGGATTGTGGTCATGGGCGCATTGGATAATGTGGTGAAGGGCGCAGCCGGCCAGGCGGTGCAGAATATGAACCTGATGTTTGGACTTCCAGAGCGGACGGGGCTGGAGCTTGTGCCGATGTTCCCATAGCGGGCAGAGCAAAAGGATAAGGAGTGAATCATTATGGCAATCAACATAATCGAGGGCGGCGCAGCCGCTGCAAAAGGCTTCTCGGCGTGGGGGCTCCGCGCCGGAATCAAGGCCGGAAAAACAAATAAGGACATGGCAATGCTTTATTCCAAAAAGCCTGCCGTCACAGCGGGAACCTTTACTTTAAATGTAGTAAAGGCAGCGCCGGTGCTGTGGGATAAAAAAATTGTGGAGGAATGTGAGACGGCGCAGGCAGTTGTGATTAACAGCGGTATTGCCAATGCCTGTACCGGTGACGAGGGCTATCAAAATACCGAGCGGATGGCGGCAGAGACCGCTGCGCTTTTCGGACTCAGAAAGGAAGCAGTTTTTGTTGCATCCACCGGTGTTATCGGAAAGCAGTTGGATATGGATATTATCAGCAGTGGGATTCAGGCATTTTCCGGGAAGCTGGCTGAAAGCCGGGAGGCAGGCACGTTGGCGGCGGAGGCAATTCTGACTACGGATACCCACAAAAAGGAGATTGCGGTGCAGTTTACGCTGGGGGAAAAGACGGTCACCTTGGGAGGCATGTGTAAGGGCTCCGGCATGATTCATCCAAATATGGGAACCATGTTAGGCTTTCTCACCACTGATGTGGCAATCAGCAAGCCGTTGCTTACGAAAGCGTTGAAGGAAAATATAAAGGATACCTTTAATATGGTATCCGTGGATGGAGATACCTCAACAAATGACACAGTGCTGATTATGGCAAACGGTATGGCGGGTAACACAGAGATTACAGAAGAAAATGGGGATTATGAGATCTTCTGCGAGGCGTTAAATATGGTGAATACCTATCTTGCTAAGCAGATTGCCGGGGATGGAGAGGGAGCTACAAGGCTTTTGGAAACCACGGTCATAAATGCCCCGGATAAGGATACGGCAGTGCTTCTCAGTAAATCCATTATCACCTCCAATCTGACAAAGGCAATGATTTTTGGCAGGGATGCCAATTGTGGAAGAATTCTTTGTGCCATGGGCTATTCCGGCGCACAGTTTGACCCATATAAGGTGGATGTTCCGGTTTCCAGCGAAAAGGGAACCTTGAAGCTGGTGGAAAACGGCATGGCGACTGACTATAACGAGGACTTTGCCACGGAGATCATGACGCCGGAACAGGTGGTAATTACAGTGGATGTGAAGGCAGGGGATGTAAAAGCCACAGCATGGGGTTGCGATTTGACCTATGATTATGTTAAAATCAATGCGGATTATCGGTCATAATCCGGGTTAAAATCAGGAAACACGCTCCTTGGGAGCATCCGACATATGAAGGAAGGAAAAAGAGATGATTAATCAGAATACGGATATGCAGCAGGTGCTCATCAAGGCACAGACATTGAGCGAGGCGCTGCCTTATATCCAGAAATTTAACGGAAAGAAAATAGTCGTAAAGTACGGTGGCAGCGCTATGCTTGATGAGGAGCTGCGCTATAATGTGATTAAAGATGTGGCACTCTTAAAGCTGATTGGCTTAAAGCCGATTATTGTTCATGGTGGCGGCAAGGAAATCAGCAAATGGGTGGAAAAGATCGGCAAGGAGCCGGAATTTGTCAACGGACTCAGGGTGACGGACGACGAAACCATGGAGATTGCCGAGATGGTGTTATCTAAGGTTAACAAGAACCTGGTGCAAATGATGCAGAAGCTTGGGCTTAAGGCTGTGGGCATCAGCGGCAAGGACGGCGATTTAATTAAGGTACAGAAAAAATACAGTAACGGCAAGGATATCGGTTATGTGGGCGAGGTTACAGAGGTGGACAGCGCGATTTTAGATACGCTGATTGACAATGATTTTATTCCGGTAATTGCCCCTATTGGCTCCAGTGACGACTATGAGAGCTACAATATCAATGCGGATGACGCAGCCTGCGCTATTGCCACATCTATCAATGCGGAAAAGCTGGTGTTTCTGACGGATATTGAGGGCATTTTTGTGGATCCGAATGATAAGACCACGCTGATTTCCGAGATGGACATTCAGACTGCCCAGGAATTTATTGACAAGGGCGTTGTGGGCGGTGGTATGCTGCCGAAGCTGACCAACTGTATTGATGCCATTAAAAACGGCGTGGCAAGGGTTCATGTGCTTGATGGACGGTTAGAACACTGCCTGCTTTTGGAGTTCTTCACCGAAAAGGGAATTGGTACTGCAATTTTGAAGGAACCGCTGTTTTAATACGATTCTGCACATGTAGAGGTTGGGATGGCGTGAGGTAGTGTAAAGCATAATTAGAATAGGAATACTTTATGAGAAGATTGAAAAAATATATTTGTTATGGAATGATAATGAGTATGCTTATTTCCCTCACTGGCTGCGGCGGGGAGAAAGCGGCCACGGATACCCAGGAGGTTTATGTTCCTGTCACTTATGCATCTATGGAGGCGGAGCTTTTGGACAAGATGGCCAGAGAAAAGGAGGAAAGAGATGCGCTCCTTGAGGGTCAGGAGAAAGCAGAGGAGCATACGGATTTCAATACAGGACAGGGACAGCCGGACAGTACAAGCCAGGCAGGGGACGGCGTAAATACAGCAGTTGATGGCACACAGGCGGCCGGCGAACTGCCTGTCATGGGAACGATTACCTTCTGGTATACGGACGACAGGGATATTGAGTACCTTCGGGCGGCGTCAGAGGAATTTGAGCGGCGTTACAACATCCATGTGGATTATATTCTGAAAAATGAAGCGGATTTTCTGGAGGCGGTAAACCAGGCGGCGTTGACGGGCATGAACCAGGATGGGCCGGATGCCTATATGCTTTCCAATGATTTGATAAAGAAGGCGAGACTTTCCGGACTGGTAGAAAAAAATACCTGGTATGATGAACAATTCTGGTCAGAAAATTATCCTGTAGTTGCAAAAAATGCACTGTCCAGCGGTGTGGGAGTATACGGCTATCCCGTGTATCTGGATACTTTCTTTATGCTTTATGACCAGGATTTCGCTGGCGAGCCGATTACGATTGAGAATGTTTTGGAGTTCTCGGAAAATTTTGTGGACGAGGAAAATAAAAAAGAAATCTTCCGCTGGGATATTTCAGACCCATTCTATAATTTTATGTTTCTGGGAGGGTATGCCAGCCTGCTCGGCGCCACGGGAGAGGATGCGTCTCTCTATGATGTGACCAATGAATATGTGGTGGAATCCATGGAATATTTTCAGTCCATTCATGAAATTTTGTCTATGGACATGGAGGATTCCAGCTATGCCAAGATTAAAAAAAAGGTGAAAAAAAATAAATTGATTTATGCCATCTGCAAGACCGATATTCTGCCGGTATTGGAGGAGACAGAGAATTCATATAAGCTGGCCAAGCTGCCCAAGCTGACAGATACGTTGAATTCCGGTTCCCTGTCCATCACCTATGCAGCATGTGTCAACCCTTATTCGGACAGTATTTCCGCAGCGACGCTGTTCAGTATTTTCCTGTCCTATGAATTCAGCGGGGAACAGTTCGGGCTGAATAGGAAGATTTCCACAAGGTCGTCCATTACCAGGAGCGATGAAAACGATATCTTGATTTTTGATCAGTATATATTATCGGACACCATACCGAAGGCGCTGCAGATGGGAGATTTCTGGACCTATAGCGAGGTTGCATTTTCTAATATCTGGCATGGCGCAGATGTGAAGGAGGAGCTGTCAAATCTGCAGGAGACAATAAGGAGCAGATTAGAATAAAAACAAAATTCTGACATAAAACAGGATTCAAATAAAAACAGGATTCCGGCATAAAACAGAATTGGAATAAAAACAAAATTCCGGCACAAAATAAGACAGGAGAAATCTTGTCTTATTTTGTGTTTAAAGGAGGTTTTGTTATGTGGGGCTTTATTATAGCATTGATATCCGGTGCACTCATGAGCGTACAGGGAGTTTTTAATACGGAGGTGACCAAGCAGACGGGAGCGTGGCTGACGAATAGCTGGGTGCAACTCTCCGGTTTTTTGGTGTGCATTGTCGGATGGTTTCTTGTAGAGAGAAATAAGGTCAATATATCGGAGCTGTTCCGGGTGGACGACAAATATATGCTGTTGGGCGGTGTTATCGGTGCATTTATCACATGGACGGTCATACAGAGCATGGGGCAGTTAGGGCCTGCAAAGGCAGTGCTTACCATCGTTATCTCCCAGGTGGCAGTAGCATATCTGATTGAGCTGTTCGGTGTGTTCGGCGTAGAACGGGCAGTGTTTGAGATGCGCAAGCTGATTGGAATTTTAGTTGCCATTGCCGGACTGATTGTTTTTAAATGGGAATAATTGATGCATAAATGAAACAAATTCTTAAGAAATTTTAGTAAAAAATAGAGTTGTCAAATTGTTGCGGATTTATTACAATGGGAATAGTTTCCGGTTTTTTGGCTGCGTATTTTATCATGTATTTATTTGCCGTCATATTTTAGGCGGAGGAATGGAGGCTGTTATGAAATACGTAGTTATGGTTTGGTTGTGTGGTCTGATGCTTTTTGTATTTTCCGGCTGTGGCGGTGATGCTGCCTTTGGGTATGCAGACAGTACGTCAGCCGCAGATGATCCGGAGCCCGCTTTTTCCTGTACCGAGGAGACTTCTACGTCTATTTACGTGGATGTATGCGGCGAGGTCATGAAGCCGGGGGTATACTGTCTGAGCCGGGATGCCAGGGTTTGCGATGCGGTTTTTGCTGCCGGAGGCTTTACGGAGGAAGCGGACAGGAGCAGGGTGAACCAGGCGAGAATACTCTCTGACCAGGAGCAGATTCTGGTTCCATCTATAGAAGAGGAACAGGAGACGGATGACAATCTGGTGTGCATCAATACTGCGGATGTAGAAGCCTTGACTGCCCTGCCGGGCATCGGCGAGGCAAAGGCGGCGGATATTATTGCATACAGAGAGGCGCATGGCGCATTTTCCAGCCCGGAGGACATTATGAAGGTGCCGGGAATCAAAGAAGCATTGTATAATAAGATTAAAGCTAAAATTAAGATATGAGGGATATGAATGAAAAGAGTATTGGTAGTAGATGATGAGAAGCTCATCGTAAAGGGAATCAAATTCAGTTTAGAGCAGGATGATATGATGGTAGATGCTGCATATGACGGGGAAACTGCGTTAGAGATGCTGCGTTCTAATACATATGACATGGTGCTTTTGGACATTATGCTGCCAGGGCTTACCGGCCTTGAGATTTGCCAGCAGGTGCGCGAATTTTCCAATGTGCCGATTATTATGCTGACAGCCAAGGGAGACGATATGGATAAGATTCTGGGACTGGAGTATGGAGCTGATGATTATATTACCAAGCCCTTTAATATCCTGGAGGTGAAGGCGAGGATTAAGGCAATTATGCGCCGGAACGCAAAAAAGGCGCCGGAGGCTTCCCCTGTGAAGCACATTGAGGCGGGAGAGCTGAAGCTGGATTTTGACAGCAGGCGTGTATCCATTTCCGGCAGGGAAGTAAATTTGACGGCGAAAGAGTTTGATATTCTCATGCTGTTGATTACGAATCCAAACAAAGTCTATTCCAGGGAAGCGCTGTTAAAGGAAATATGGGGTGCAGACTATGTGGGGGACGCAAGAACGGTGGATGTGCATGTGCGGAGGCTTCGTGAAAAGATTGAGGCGAATCCGGGAGATCCACAGTATGTCTTTACAAAATGGGGTGTGGGCTACTATTACAGAGTGTAATGCGTACAGTGCAGGCAGACACAGTGTACCCGGAGATGGAACGGCTGGAGGGTGGAAACAATTTTTAACAAAACAAAGCTGCTTTCCCGTATAAAAAGCATGGAGTTTGCAATATTTATCCTCTTTTTGTTTTTTGCTTACGGGATGCATATGATATATTCATATTATATATTTTACAATTATAACAAAAAGAGTGTGGAGCAGTTGGTTTCGCAGGTGATTAGCCAGTGTAATATTTTAGCCGACCAGGTGCTTGTAAATCAGTTCGCAATCTCCAATTCCCAGGATAACCTGAGCATAGAAATCGACCAGATGGCAAATGTGATGGATGGGCGTATTCTTGTGATTGATTCCGGTTACAGGGTCGTGAAAGATACATACACGATAGAACAGGATAAGTATATCATTTCGCCCACTGTTTTTGGTGTGATTTCAGGAGGCAGTGGGATGCAGAGGCAGATAACCGACAATGCATTAGAGATTACACTGCCGATTTTAAATGCAGAAAAAGTAGTCTGCGGAGCCATCGTCATGACGGTTTCCATGCAGCAAATCCAGGATACCAATGCTTATATAAACCAGCAGGGCAATACACTGAACGCTATTTTTCTTGTACTGTCCGTACTGATAGCGTATATGCTGTCAAGATTTATTTCCAAAAATATGACAACCTTGAATCATAAGCTCACCTATATGTGCAACGGGCATTTGGACGAACCTCTCCAGGTAAAGGGATTTAGAGAGGTGGAGCAGATGAGTGACTCCATTGACCGTTTGATTACAAAGCTGCAGGTGTTGGAGGATTCCCGTCAGGAATTTGTATCCAATGTGTCCCATGAACTGAAGACACCGATTACCTCCATGAAGGTGCTCGCGGATTCCCTTCTGCTGCAGGAGGGCGTTCCTGCGCAGACGTACCGGGAATTCCTTGTAGATATTGTGGAGGAGATTGACAGGGAAAATGAAATTATCAACGATTTGCTCACACTGGTGAAGACCGATAAGAAGTCTGCATCTCTGGATGTGGAGGCGGTAAACATGAACGCGTTATTGGAGCTGCTTTTAAAGCGGTTAAGGCCTCTGGCAGCCAAGAGAAATATTGAGGTGGAGTATGAGAGTGTCCGGGACGTGGTGGCGGAAATAGATGAGGTAAAGCTGTCGCTGGCATTTTCCAACCTCATAGAAAATGCAATTAAATATAACAGGGACAATGGCTGGGTGAAGGTATCTTTAAATGCGGATCATAAATTTTTCTATGTGAAGGTACAGGATTCCGGCGTAGGGATTCCCGAGGATTGTCAGGAGCAGATATTTGAGCGTTTTTACCGGGTGGATAAGGCGAGAACCAGACAGACCGGCGGCACCGGGCTTGGTCTGGCAATTACGAGAAATGCAATTTTGCTCCACAAGGGTGCAATCAAGGTGTATTCCGAACCGGGGGAGGGGACAACCTTTACGGTGCGGATACCGCTGAATTACATTGCATAGTCCGATATGGGAAGTTGAATCATATAAAGGGATGGCTGGTGGTTTATTTTGAGAAAAATTATTTTTTTAGGCCTGCTCAGTGCATTGCTGCTTCTTTCCGGCTGCGGAAAATCCGGCGGCAGTATAGCATCCACGGAGCAGCCTGCGGATATGGTAACCTTGTATTATATTGATATGGAAGAAATGACGTTGGAGGAGACGCTTTACCATATCAGTGACCCCACGGCGACTTTGCAGAGTGTGGAGGATATCACAAAGCAGCTTTTTACGAATACGGAATGGAACGAAAGATTTACGCTGCCTTTGCCGGAATTTATGACCTATCACAGCTTTGAGATGGGAGAGGGCAATACGTTAAATTTGTATATGGATATTTCTTATCAGGATGATATGAAATGGCTGGAGGTGCTCAGTAAGGCGGCAATTGTAAAGAGCCTGTGCCAGCTTCCGTATGTGGAAAATGTTGCATTTGTTATGAATGATTTGGCACAACAAGAGCCAGAGGGACAACATATAGAGACATATTCAGCGGAAGATTTTGTTGTGTCCTCTGCGGATGGCGGTTATGTGCAAAATGGTGAAATCCGGCTGTATTTTGCCAATGAGGAGGGCAGTGCACTGAAGGAATACAGCAAGCTGGTGGAGATTACCAATAATATCTCCTTAGAGCAGCTTGTGATTGACTCTATGCTGACCGGTCCCCTTAGGGAAGGATATATTACAACCCTGCCGGAGGGGACGTTGCTCAATAAGATTTCTGTCAAGGATGGCACTGCGTATGTGAATTTTAATGAGGCATTTGCGGGGGCAGCAGGGGATATCAGGAGTGAGCTGACGGTCTATTCTGTAGTAAATTCCCTCTGTGAACTGCCTACGATTAACCGGGTGCAAATTCTGATTAATGGAGAAAAGCAGGAGACATACAGGGAAACCGTGGATATCAGCAATGCACTGGAGCGCAATTTAGACTTGATTGAACAGGAGGCGCAGGAATAGAATAGATGAAAAGAAAATTACTGTGTATTTTGGTTTTGTATGTGCTTGGAGTGGCATTCGTGCAAAATATGAAATGTACGGTAGTTTCCACCGGGAGGGACGCCTGTTATGCTGCCCTTCCCGATGAGTTTACAGATTGTCTGGTGGGAAAAATCACAGGTTTTTCAGAGACTGAGAATTCCTATGTCATTTATATGCAGATACAG
>CAMWOF010000045.1 GCA_947175805.1 uncultured Clostridiaceae bacterium | reverse complement strand
AGTTACCTCTGCACCACTCATTCCCGCATCTAATCTTTGTGCATCGCAGTTAAAAACCTTTTCCATATCCGCCTTCTCACTTTCTTCTTGCTCACCTGTTGTAGTTATTTCCGCTTCAAATGCAGTGGTATCATAATTTTCGGCAGAGCTAAAATCTATTGTATTACCGCATCCTGTTAAAATAAATACTGTTAAAACATATAAGGCAATTATTTTCTTTTTCATAAATAGACTCCTACTTTCATATATCAAATTACAAAATATATCATGGTTCTTTCTGAATAGCCCCAAAAAAATTTTCATGGAGAGCTATCTCATACTTGGTTCCCGGTCCGTCCGCAAAATATTCTCCATCCAGAATCGCCAGACTAAAACCATCCGCATATCCATTCTCGTCCATCATGGTAATATGCACTGTGGCATTCAGCGAGCCATTTGTATAATGAATCATTTCATTTATCCTTTCCCGACTGAACCCCAATGGGGCAGCAGTCCATCAGGCAGTGTCACTTCATTCCCATTTCAATTTATCTTATACCTTAATATTTTTCAAGCACTTTTTAATTTTCTTCTTCAGACTACTATTCAATATCTCATCATCATAAGCAGAAAATTCCTTTGTTCTTTTCGCACCCTTGCATAGCCTCCCTATTCCTGCCGCACTGTCGCCCACTCCACTGCTGCTGGTGCAATATGTTATGAATATTTTATTATATATAAAGAGGGGTATCAAGCTTTTGGGCAAAAACGGCAGGGCAAGAATATTTTGGAATGGTATAATTTACTTTTGCATGGTAATATTTAGGAAAAGAAAAATAGAGAAAAAATAGAGAAATTTGTGTAAAATTAGAAAAGCAACACTATGCCCACTAAACTCGAAAGAACCTCGCTAAGTGGTCAAGTGTATTTTCGCACTAAATTCGCAGCACGCTGCTCATTAAGTACTCAATATAGGAGAAATTGCCATGAAGGAAACACTCTTAATTGTAGATGATGAGAGAGAAATATGTGACATGTTAAAGCAGATTTTTACATTAGAGGGATATATGGTTTACACGGCGAATGACGGTGAGGAGGCGCTTTCAAAAATTACTTCCATTTTAGGGAAAGCAGCTGAAAACCGCTTGTTGGTGAAAGACGAAGAAGGGCAGGGAGAGACTGATATGCAGGGCATAGACTGCATTTTACTGGATATCAATATGCCCTGTATGGATGGACTCGAGGTGTGCAGGCGCATACGGGAATATGTCACCTGTCCGATTTTATTTCTTACGGCAAGGATTGAGGAGGAGGACAAGGTAATGGGCTTCCGTGCAGGAGGTGACGATTATATTGAAAAGCCCTTTGGGATTGCAGAGCTTAAGGAGCGGGTTGCCGCCCATCTGCGGAGACAAAAAAGGGCGGCCGGGAAAGAAACAGTAGGGTTTATCGGTGGGTTTACAATTTCTTATGCCGAGCGGCAGGTTTTGTATCAGGGAAAAGCGGTTGCTCTTACCAAAACGGAATATGAGATTGTCGTTTTTCTGACTTCACACCAAAATCAGGTTTTTACAAAGGAAATGATTTATGAGCACTTATGGGGATATGACAAGGATGGTGAGAGCAGTATTATTACCGAGCATATCCGAAGAATCCGTTCAAAGCTTAAAAAGTATACAAATGAGGTATTAATTGAGACTGTATGGGGAGTTGGGTATCGATGGATTGGATAGACAGTATATTAGAAAGTATCCGGATAAAGGAAAGAAATATGTCCCTGCAAAAGTCCATGATTTTCTATATGCTGCTGGCACTTTTGGCAGCATTAGGGGCAATCTGGGTTATCAATGAGATATGCAACGGCTATATGCAGACTATCCGGCGGGTAAATAAAATAGATGATGAATATGTCTATACCAAAGAGGGGGCTTTTGTTTTTTATGAATCGTATGGGGAATGGAGGATGTCGATAGCCAATGATATAATCACACTGCCAGAAAAAGATGAACGGTTATGGGAGGTTTTAACTGTGATAAAAGTCTTGTCTATACCGGTCTGCTCGGTAGGCGCAATCTGTCTGGTTGCGTTGATTTATTATCACAACAAGCTGCGGGAACCGCTTTATCTTTTAAAAATGGAAATGGAAGCAATCGGCAGAAATGATTTAAGCTACTCGTGCTATTATGACAGCCAGGATGAGATGGGTGATATCTGCAAGGCAATGGATGGCATGCGGTGTGCAGTACAGAAAAATCAGCAGGGGATATGGGAGCTGATTGAGGAGCAGCGGAAAATCAATGGTGCATTTGCACATGATCTGCGTACGCCCCTTACAGTGATTATCGGTTATACGCAGATGCTTTCCGAGTATTACAGGGCTGGTAAAATTGAGGAAGAGGTTTTGCTTGACACGCTGACGGCGATTGAAAAACAGGCAGTAAGAATGCAGCGGTTTGCAGGAACCATGAAAGACATACACCACTTTGAAATGCTTGATATAAAAAGAGAGCGCCATACACTTTCTGCTTTGGAACAGGAAATTCACAGCTTTATAACAGGATTGAAGGAAAAGACAGAATTGGAGTTTTCGATTACAGTAAAAGGTGAGGAAACACCTTTGTTTTATGATGAAAATGTTGTTATGGAGATTTTAGCCAATCTGCTGTCAAATGCACTCCGTTACGGGAAAAAGAAGGTTGATATTATTGCCGAGCATCAGGGGGAATGGCTTGATGTTTATGTCAGGGACGATGGAAGGGGAATGACAAAGCAGGAACTCTATAAGGCAGATAGTCCATATTATTCGGATAAAACTGCGAAGGATACAAAAAACGCTGTAAAAGGCACGGCGGATAGTGAAGCCAAAGGGACAGAAGCAAAAGAGCATATGGGACTGGGGCTTACAATCTGCAAAATACTGTGTAAAAAGCATGGCGGACAAATAAGCTTTTCCAACAGCATGACCGGGGGTGCCATTGTCTGTGCACGATTTCGTGTAGATTAGTAGAGAAAAAATAGAGAATTGTATAGTACGATACCTTCAGCCTGATATAACAGATAATAAGCTGTAGGCAATTGCGAAACTCCTTATTTCAAAAATCTAGTTGTGCAATATAGACAATATCATAAGCAGGGTGCTTTGGAGCCGCCGGTACTTAGCGAGGTTTTTTCGAGCTTAGCACCGCTGCGAGCGACAAGCAGCGCAAGCGTGCCCAGCGTTGACATTGTCTATATTGCACAACGGATGTTAGCGAAAACAGAGTTTTGCAATTACCTAGATAATAAGCAGGTGTGAAAGGAGACTTAATTGTGGAAACTCAAATATGCTTACATGGTGTAAACAAATTTTATGGCACAAAGCAGGCATTGAAGGATATTGATTTAACAATTCCCCAAGGAATGTTTGGACTGCTTGGAAGAAATGGTGCAGGAAAGACAACATTGATGAAGGTAATGGCAACCCTGCTTCCGGTAAACAGCGGAGAGATTGATATCTGTGGAGTGCCGGTTACGAATGCGGCGAAGATACGGCGGATGACAGGATATCTGCCGCAGGATTTTTCAATGTATGGAAATATGACAGTATACGAGGCTATGGATTATCTGGGAGTACTTTCAGGGCTGTCAAAACAGGAAAGGAAAGAGAGAATACCAAAGCTTTTGGAGCGGGTTAACCTGCAGAATAACTATCGGACAAAGGTTAAGGCAATGTCAGGTGGAATGCGCAGAAGGCTTGGGATTGCACAGGCCATTTTACATGACCCGAAGGTGTTAATCGTGGATGAACCGACTGCCGGTCTGGACCCGGAGGAACGGGTTCGGTTTCGTAATCTTCTCTGTGAAATGGCGGAGGAAAGGATTGTTATTTTATCAACCCATATTGTAGGAGATATTGAGGCTACCTGTGAAAATATAGCCATTATGGATTATGGAGAAATTCTGTTCAAGGGCACGGTTATGGAGCTGCTTGCTCTGGCGGAAGGAAGTGTTTATACTGCAGAAATTTCAAAAATGGAGTTAGAGCAGATTAAGCAGGAATATCTGGTGACTGGGCAGCTGGTTCAGGGAAGCCATGTAACGGTGCGCTTTCTGTTAAGGGAGCCTATGCAGGAGCTCTTTGACGGAGCCACCCCATGTGAGGTAAATGTTGAGGATGCCTACATGTATCTCATGTACCGGGAAAGGGGGGATGCATCATGCTTTTAACTCTTATGAAAAAGGAGTGCGCCCAGTATCTAAAAAGTGTGACTTATTATATTTTTTGTATTTGTCTTGCCCTTGATTTTTTCACGCAGATGGGTGAATTTGACGTGCCGACAAAGCCGGAGGCGGGATGGGAAAGCTATGGTGATGTTCGGACAACAGATAAGGATTTAATTATGCAGGAGACCCTTAATAAGCTGTGGAGTGAATATTCAACCGGTTCATATACCACATATCCAATCGGGTTTTATAAGCGGGTACAGTTAGATACGGCGGGTGAAGAAAAGATAGCCCAAATTATTACAAACTGTACTGGAATGACGGAGGAGGAAATTTCTGCGTTTAAAGAAGAAGAGAAAAACATACGGGAATCAGCAATGGAAAAGATGCTGGAGGAGCAGGGTATGGAGCCGGGTATGATTTTTGAAAATGATTTGCCTGATCTGGATATCCCGATGAAAGAAGGACTTACCTTTGATGTTTTTTGCCAGGAGATGAAAAAGGCAGATAATCTGCTTGGCGGAGGCAGCTCCTACAGTGAGGCTGAGCTACAGTCTACAACCCGGCCGCAGACCTACGAGGAGGCACTGGAAGAGTATAACAGCTTTATTAAGAAGGATAAGATCACAAATGCCTATGCAAGGCTGTTTTGTGATTACATGGGAATTATGCTTGCCATGTTACCAATATTTCTGGCAGTCAGCAGGGTGCTGCGTGACCGGAGGGCACAGGCGGAGCAGGTGATTCATATGAAATCTGCAAGCTCGTTTTCCATTATTCTCAGCCGTTATCTGGCAGCGGTGCTGATGTCATTGATTCCGGTGCTCGTGCTAAGCTGTTGTCCGCTTTTGCAATGCATGTATTACGCAGACCGTATAGGGGAGGCTTATGATTTGTTTGCTTTTGTAAAGTATACCTGTTTCTGGCTGCTTCCGCATATTTTAATCACGCTTTCAGTTGGTTTTTTTGTTACGGAAATTACAGACAGCGTAGCGGCAGTTTTGATTCAGGGCATATGGTGGTTTGTCAGTGTTTTTATGAGCATCGGAAATCTGGTGGGACTCTGCGGCTGGAATCTGGTGCCGCGCTTTAACTCGGTAGGAGACTATCCAATTTATGAACAGATGAAGGAGCAGCTGTTTAAAAACCGTCTGATGTATACTGCTGTTTCCATAGTGCTGCTGCTTTTAACGGTGCTTGTGTATAGTAAAAAGAGAAAGGGGGAGTTTGCAAGTGTTAGAGCGAGGTTTGTCAATCGCAAAAATAAACTGGAAGTATAATCTCCTGCCGCATTTTCTGGTAGCAGCACTATTATGCATTGTTTCACCACTGCTGATGGGTGTGGAAAATCTGGATGAGGAACAGGTGGCAGCAATCATTGAAGTATATTTAAGCTTTCTGGGCATTATTTTGCTGGTGCCGCTGTTTTTACCGGATACCAATCGGGAGATTAGGGATTTGACTGCTTCAAAGAATACCCCCTTGCTGCCTGTCCGGTTAATCCGGCTTGCCGAGGCCGTCATTTTGCTTGCCGCTCTTCTTATCGGCTATCTGCTGTTTTTGAAAATGGGGAGCTGCCAGTTTCGTTTTGGAGTATTCCTTTATGCAGCTTTTGCCACCTGCCTGTTCCAGGGCGGACTGGGAGTGTTATTTTACAGTGTGGTAGATAATATTGTTTTTGCCTATATGATACCGTTTCTCTATTTTATACTTTCCATGGGAGGCGCAAGCAAGCTGCTTGGAAAGTTTTCCCTGTTCGGATTGCGAATGGAGCTGGCTGTTGGAGGAAGCGGCACCGGTAGTAAAATTTATCTCTTTGGAGCCGGTATGCTTATGCTCGCCGCAGGACTCATGATACGAAAGGTGACAAGGCGGTAATACCATCTTTACCATTCACACCATATATTTACCATTCACCCCCGATTTCGAAAAAGGAAGAAAAAGATGATATAATCAAAAAAAATGATTTTAAGGGGGCAAACTTATGAAGAAACTATTGAGAAACCGAATGCGGCAACTGCTTAGTATATGTATGACCTATGTACTTCTGACACTGGGGATTGCCACAGGGCTTGGCTGCGCAACACCTGTACAGGCGGCGGAAATGATACCAATTTCCTCTGCAGAGGATTTCATGAACATGGAAAGCAATCCGTCCGGCAGCTATTACCTGACGAAGGACATTACACTTCCCCCAAATATGGAGATGATGTTTTCGACATATGATTTGAAATTTACAGGAACGCTGGACGGCAAGGGACATAAACTGAAAAATTATACCGTTCAGACAACAGAACTGGAGCACCGGGCAAAAGCTGGCATCTTCGGCTATGTGGAAAATGCAACCTTTAAAAACTTTTCGCTCACAAACGTGAATATCGACATCAATGCCGGTGAATACGGAGCAGAAGTGGCTCCTTTTGGATATTACCAAGCAACTGGCTGCACGTTTGACAAAATCAAGGTTTCGGGAACGATTACGGTCAGGAGCACCAGCAAAAACAAGGATTTCAAGGAGCTTACCAACAATGACTTGAGTATAAGCGGACTGATTGGGCAAGGCGGTAAAAACAAGGTTACGAACTGCTCCAGCAGCCTGAAGATTAAAGTTAGTGGAGAATCGCATAGCCTCGCTGCCGCCGGGCTTGCAGGAAATCTATACGAAACAACGCTTAAAAATTGCTCCTTCTCCGGCGACATATCAGTAAATACAAAAATCACAGGCGCGCCGGGAAAAAGATACACTGCAGCGGGAATCTGCAGCGAATTTATTGATGCCAAGGTATCTGGTTGTAAAAATTCGGGCAACATCACGGTTAAGGTACAAAAGGGCGGCACATATTGTTATGATGGCATTCATGCTTACGGTATCGGCGGTGGACGGGCAGCGAGCATGTCTTCCTGCGGAAACACAGGCAAGATTAAGGCAGAGGACGCTTCCTCACCGGCACGGGCAGCAGGGCTGGTGGAAAAAACTGCTTCTTCTTCAAAGACTGTATTGACAAAATGCTGGAATAAAGGCAATGTGAGTGCTTCCGGAAACGGAGCACAAGCGGGCGGTATTTGCATAGAGACCGGCTTTATCAACCAGTGCTATAACAAGGGGGCTGTGTCTGCATCCGGCAAGGGTAAAGAGTCTTCCGAGGTCGGTGGGCTGTGTATGAGCGTAAGTCAAATGCAAAACTGCTACAACGTGGGCAAGGTTACCCTCAATGGCAGCGGCTATGCCGGAGGACTTGCAAGCTTTATCAAACTCACAGGGAACAAGGTTTCGACCGCTAACTACTCGGCAGGAGCTGTCTCCATTAAGAATGGTGGAGGGAATGCCTATCGGGCAGCACTTTTCCCAGCAGGTGACCTTAAATATGCTATGCTGCACCCCAAATGCTATGTATACAATAACTATTACACAGCTTCCACAGGCTGTAAGGCATACGGCCACCTCGACGACGGCAATACCAAGAAGACAGCACCACAGGCGACAAAGGTTTCCTCGATTACGAGCAAAAGCTGTCCGAAGCTCTCCTCAAAGTACTGGACCTATTCATCCAAGTATAAGCGTCTGGTGCTTAAGAATAATAAGGAGAAATAAGCTGGATGGAAAGACATTAGAATGCAATATTTAGAATAGACAAAGGGCTGCGCACTAAAATGAGTACGCAGCCTCTTTTTGTTGTGAATACAAAAAATAAGGAGCAATCCTTCGATTACTCCTTAATACAGCGCACTTCTTATGCCTTAATATTTTTCAACCATTTATCAATTCTCTTCTTCAAACTGCTATTCAATATCTCATCATCATAAGCAGAAAATGCCTTTGTTCTTTTCGCACCCTTGCATAGTCTCCCTATTTCTGCCGCACTGTCGCCCACTCCACTGCTGGCACTGGTGCAATATGTTATAAGGGTTTTGCCCTCCCAGTTATACTGTTCCACAAAAGTACAAACTGCCCTTGGAGCCATGCCCCACCAGATTGGATAACCTATAACAACCTCGTCATACTTATCAAAGTTTTTCACCTTTGTCGTGATTTCCGGGCGGATATCGTCCTCCAGCTCCTTTTCTGCCTGTTCCGTACATTTTTCATAGTCGGATGGATATGCCTTTTTCGTCTTAATCTGTACCATGTCTCCGCCAATTTGCTTTTGAATGTACTGTGCAACTTTTTTACTGTTTCCTGAGCGGGAAAAATATGCAATCAGAACCTTTTTCCCGGATACTTTTACTTTGCATTGCAGCTTGGTCTTCCCTACTTTGGCTGTAATTGTAGCATTGCCCTTCTTTTTTGCCGTGATGGTGGCCTTATTCCCATTTTTCTTAATGGATACCACTTTGCTATTACTGGTACTCCACTTCACACTTTGGGAAGTCCCGCTTACCGTCAGCGTCCGTACCGCCCCTGGATTGAGGTCGAAGCTCTCTGCACTGATTTTTACCTTTTTTGCAGCAGATGTCTTGGTTAGCGGCACGGTATAAATTGTACCTACAACCAAAACAAGTGCTATAATTGCCGTAATTATTCTTTTGCCTTTCATAATTTACCATCCTTTCTACTTTTAATTATTAAACAACTTGAAACATTTTCCATTTTCCGGACTTCTGCCGCCAGATAAAAATAACCCCTCGCAACACCCAGTCACAGACCATGGCAACCGCAATTCCGATTACGCCCATATCAAGAACAATGCCCAACAGATATGACAAAAACAGCCGTCCTGCAATCGTAGATATGATTGAAACATACATAGTAAACTTCACATCTCCTGCCGCCCTGAGGCCATTGCTAAGTGCCCCTGAAAATGGGAAGGCAACCGCATTAAACGCGTTGTGTATCAGCACAAGCCAGATTATAAGCTGCTTTGTCTGTGGCTCCAACGCATAAAAATGCAGGAACAAGGGTGTAAGGATAAAGATAAGAAGATTCCATGCAGAAGACAGCAGAAGCGTTATTTTAGACAACTTTGCAAAATAATAGTCTGCCGCCTGTGTATCCTGATTCCCCATGCACTGCCCAATTACAGTAATAAAGGCAGGTCCCATTGCCACACCGGCCAGTGCCGCCAAAGACCAGATGCTTTGTGCCACACCGTTTGCTGCAATCTGATATGTACCAAAAAGGGCTACAATGCTGCTGAGGGCTACCTTTACCAGTTGAAAAATTCCGTTCTCCACGCCATTTGGTATGGCAACATTTAATATCCGTTTCAGACAGGCAGCATCCCATTTAAAAATCCATCCCGTTGTGTAATGCACCTCATCCTTTTTCCCAAAGCACAAAACCGTAATGACAACAGCAGAAAATATCCTTGCAATCAATGACGGCCACGCAACACCTGCCACTCCCGCACGAAGCACAAACACACCGATTACATTGCCGACTACATTAATGATATTTGACAGCACAGATATATACATGGTCACATTTGTTTTTCCAAGGCTCCGGTAAACCGCAGCACCGGAATTATAGATTGCCAGCGCCGGATAGGAATAGGCGGAAATTTTCAGATAAGTGATGCAGGCATTCATGACTGAATCCTCCACCTTGCCAAAAAGGAGGCTAAGCATCCCTTCATTTCCAACCAGCACCAGCACCGAAATGAGCAGAGAAAATACTGTGCCAAACATCAAAAGCTGACTGGCGGACTTTCCCGCATTCTCCGAATCTTTCCTGCCGATATACTGGCTGATTACAACTGCCCCGCCGGATGCAAGCGCCGTAAAAAGGTAAATAAATATCGTATTAAACTGATTGACCAGCGAAACACCCGATACCGCCGCTTCCCCTGCATAGCTAACCACCAGAGTATCCGCAATCCCCACAAGCATCACTAACAGCTGCTCCAAAAACAGCGGAACAATCATTGCCTCCAGGTCCTTATTAGAAAATGGCATATTTTTTATTTCCCTTTCAAAACACATTAACACCACATCCCAACCTGTCTGACTATTCTGCTGTAATGCCTAATCCAAGACCATTTACCCACTCTGCAATTTCATCACGGGAGCTTCCCCCATTCAATCGTGTGCCGGCAAGCCATTCAGCACCGCCAGTTAATGCTTCAAGATTTGTTGCACTGGAGCCTACTCCGCTGCCTCCCGAGGTACAGAAGGGTACGATGGTCTTTCCTGAAAAGTCATAGCTCTCCACAAATGTACTAAGAATTCTCGGTGCTTCACCCCACCAGATCGGATAGCCAATAAACACAATATTATACTTTTCCATATTGTCCACAGAGCCGGAAATAGCAGGTCGTGCCGTCGGATCATTCATCTCAATAGTAGAACGGCTGTTATCATCATGGTAATTCAAATCCGCATCCGTATAAGGCTGCTCCGGTACAATTTCATAAAGGTCAGCATTCAAACCGTTTGCGATATGCTCTGCCACCCCTTTCGTTGTATTGGTAGCAGAAAAATACGCAACAAGAATATTCGTTTCAGATCCGTTCGCATTATTCTCGGATTCAGACGAAGGATCCGAAGAAATCTTTTCTGTAGAATCATTTTCTGCGGAAGTATTTTCTGCCGTACTCCCTGTATCAGATATTCTTTCTTCTGTTGAGTCTTTACCTCCACCACATGCCGTAAGGGAAATAACCATCAGAACAGTAAATAAAACAGCTGCAATTTTTTTCATAATTTTTCCTCCAAAAAAAATATAGGTGCAGTGAAAAAGCGGGTTATACTTTTTTCTACACCTACATTATATGGTTCTTTTTAAATTATATCAAATACTTGATTATTATAATCCACTTATGCCTAAAAAGCATTTTATATATTCTATAAACCTGGTTGCCGCCAAACTAAAAGGCTGCTGTTTTTTCCATGCCAATACACTGTTTGCAATCAATTCCGGATATAGCGGACGGTACACGATTTTCTCTTTATCCCAAAATGGTACAGAACCTTCAATAGCTATCGAATATGCCAATCCTCTCTGCACCATAAGGGCACCATTTGTACTTAAATTACTGGTGAACAAGATTTGTGTCTCTTGAAACGAATCTCCAAGCCAGTTTGACAGTTCATTCTGCACATTTGTACGCCTTGGAAGAATAAGCGGTAAATTTTCCAAATCCTTTGCGCTCACAGCCTCATTTTTTGCCAAAGGATCATCGGGGCGCATTAACACGACCCACCGCTCCTTCCCCGCCAGACGGATAAAATCAAACTTTTCCATATCAATTGGTTCCAGCAGCACACCAATATCAACCAATCCCTTTTCCATCTGCTCCTTTACCAGATCAGCATACGCAGTAAAAATATCATAGCTGACAACAGGGTATTTTTTGTT
>CAMWOF010000044.1 GCA_947175805.1 uncultured Clostridiaceae bacterium | reverse complement strand
TATCCTCTTCACATGAACAACACGGCAGGAGAACGCGCCAAGGCATGTGAGGAGCTCAACGCCCCTTTAGAACGCAGGACAGGCCTTTCGGTCTGCCTTTGGGATGAACGGCTGACGACAGTGCAGTCAGAGCGTATTTTGATGGAGAGCGGCGTCAGAAGAGAGAACAGAAAAGCTGTCGTTGACAAAATGGCAGCGGCAATCATTTTGCAGAGCTATATGGATGCGCAGCAGCAAGAAATGTCAGGTTTGCAGGGCAAACCTGACCAGATGTCGCCGACATGAAAAATTGCTGTGCAATGGTCGGCTCCTATGGAACAGACAGATTAACTTATATGTTTTAAGAAGGATTTATTTATGGAACAGGAGAAACGGATAATATTAACAGATGAGGAAGGGAATCAGCTTTCTTATACCGTTCTGGCAGACACGGTTTTACAGGGAAAGACCTATCTGCTGGTGACAGAGCAGGAGGAGGATGACGGGGAGACGGCCTGTGACATTCTCGTGAAGGTAGGGGAAGATGACGAATATTTGTCTTATGAATTTGTTGAGGATGAGGAAGAATCAGAGAATATTTTTAAGGTGTTTGAAACGATTCTTTCAGAGGAAGATATGGAGGTTTAGTTGAAAGTGAAGAAAGATGCAAATTTAAAAATCATTCCGTTAGGCGGGTTAGAGCAGATTGGAATGAACATTACGGCCATAGAGTATGAGGATTCGATTATTGTGATTGATTGTGGCCTGTCCTTCCCTGAGGATGATATGCTGGGTATTGATTTGGTCATACCCGATGTGACATACTTATTGGAAAATGCAGACAGGGTAAAGGGGCTGGTGATTACGCACGGACATGAAGATCATATAGGCGCCATACCCTATGTGGAGAAGCAAATCAATATGCCGATTTATGCCACAAAGCTGACCATGGGCATTATTGAGAATAAGCTTCAGGAGCATAACCTGATGAATATCACCAAAAGAAAGGTGGTAAAATACGGACAGACAATTAATCTGGGCTGTTTTCGGATTGAGTTTATCCGCACGAACCACTCGATTGTGGATGCGGCGGCGCTGGCGATATATACTCCGCGGGGGATTTTAGTCCATACCGGTGATTTCAAGGTGGATTTCACGCCAGTATATGGTGACGCCATTGATTTGCAGCGCTTTGGGGAGCTGGGAAAAAAGGGTGTGCTGGCGCTGATGGCGGACAGCACGAACGCCGAGCGGCCGGGCTACACTATGTCTGAAAAGACCGTGGGCATAACCTTTGACCATCTGTTTTCGGATTACAGGAAGAACCGTTTGATTATCGCTACCTTTGCCTCTAATGTGGACAGGGTACAGCAGATTATCAATTCTGCAGCCAAGTATGGAAGAAAGGTAATCGTGGAAGGGCGCAGCATGGTGAATATCATTGAGACCGCCATGGAGCTTGGGTATCTGGAGGTTCCGGATAATACCCTGATACAGATTGACCAGATGAACAACTATACGGACGACCAGATTGTACTGATTACTACGGGCAGCCAGGGTGAGAATATGGCGGCGCTTTCGAGAATGGCAGCCAGTATCCACAACAGGGTTTCCATTAAGCCCAATGACGTGGTTATTTTTAGCTCCAAGCCGATTCCGGGCAATGAAAAGGCGGTCTCCAAGGTTATCAATGACTTGGAGCAGAAGGGCGCACGGGTAATCTTTGAGGACACCCATGTGTCGGGACATGCCTGCCAGGAGGAGTTAAAGCTTATTTACTCTCTGACAAGACCCCAGTATGCGATTCCGGTACACGGAGAATACAGACATTTAAAGCGCCATGCAGAGCTGGCTCAGGATATGGGGATTCCAAAGGAAAATGTCAAAATACTAAATTCTGGTGACGTGCTGGAGCTGGGAGAGAACTGCTTCAAGGTGACAGGGAAGGTTCCTTCCCAAGGCATCTTTGTAGACGGTCTCGGTGTGGGCGATGTAGGAAATATCGTTTTGAGGGACCGGCAGCATTTGTCTGAAAACGGTTTGGTCATTGTTGTGGTGACATTGGAAAAATATTCCAACCAGATTCTGGCGGGGCCGGATATCGTTTCCCGCGGTTTTGTCTATGTGAGGGAGGCAGAGACATTAATTGATGACTGCAGATATGTGGTGGAAGAAACCCTGGAAAAGTGTTTTGACAAAAATATCACAGATTGGAGTAAACTAAAGTCGGCAATCCGGGATGCCCTGGGAGATTTCCTGTGGAAGAAAATGAAGAGAAACCCAATGGTTCTGCCGATTATCACAGAGGTATAAAGGTAACAAATATGGATGAAGTATTTGCAATGAGCGAGGAATTAAACAAGCTGCTGATGGACAGCAGAGAATACAGGCGGTATGTCGATGCCATGCATGTGCTGCAAAAGCAGCCGGAGTTATACGGGGCAATGACGGAATACAGAAAACGGAACCGGCATATACAGATGTATACCCCGGAGGATAAGATATTTGAAGAGAACAACCATCTGGTTGCCGAATTTGAGTCCGTCCTGAAAAATGACGCTGTAGAAAATTTTTTGGCGGCGGAACAGCGGTTCTGCCGCATGATGCAGACGGTATATGCCTTGCTGGGCAGGGATTTGGAATTTGATGATGAATACATGAAAGGATAGATGGCAAATGGCGAAAAAGAAGAATGTAATCTATACAGGGCTTCGTATTGTGCTGGGGCTTTTGGTCAATCTGGTGATTGTCATTATTTTGATTCAGGGCTTTACTTATTCATTTAACTTTGCTTACAAGGTATTTGCGGATACAGCCTATAAGCCTGGGGTAACGGATAAAGTTACGGTGACGATTCTGGCAGATTCGTCCTCAAAGGACATTATTGAGCAGGTATATGATTCCGGCGTAATTGAAGATAAATATGTATTCATGGTAAAGACCTATCTGGAGGGGTATTATAAGAATATGAAGCCAAATACATATGAATTAAGCCCATCTATGACCAATTCACAGATTCTGCAGCTTTTGACGGGGCAGACGCAGACGGAATAGGGTAGGGGAATGGAGTTTGATATGATTGCAGAGGAGAGGGCAGTATCATTTGTCAGGTCGTTGATTTCCGAGGAAGATGCCCTGCTCACGGAGCTTGCCGGGGAAGCACGGGCATGCCATGTGCCCATTATCCGCCCGGAGACAGGGGAGCTTTTGAAGCTCCTTTTGCTGGTAAAACGGCCGGTAAATATCCTGGAAATTGGAACGGCAGTGGGATATTCCGCAATTTACATGAGCAGATATATGGGCAGGGACGGACACATTACCACAATAGAGAACTATGAGCCAAGAATTGCAAAGGCGAGGGAGAATTTTTCCAGATCCGGACTTTCCGAACGGATTACCCTGCTTGCCGGAGATGCGGAGGAAATCCTTCCATCTCTTTCGGGGCCGTATGATTTCATATTTATGGACGGAGCGAAGGGACAGTACCTGTGTTTTCTGGACTGCCTGTTTCGGCTGCTTGGCCCCAGCGGGATTCTTGTGTCGGATAATGTGCTGCAGGATGGCGAGATATTGGAATCCCACTTTACGGTTCCGAAGCGGAACAGAACGATACATGACCGCATGCGGGAATATCTGTATGCACTAAAGCACTATGAAGGACTGGAGACGGCGGTGCTTACGGTAGGGGATGGGCTGGCTGTGAGCACAAAGGCATAAACAAATAAAACAGTTATAAGAAAATTATAAATAAAATGGTGATGAGCAACAATGAAAAAACCGGAATTATTGATTCCTGCGGGAAACTTAGAGGTGTTAAAGACGGCGGTGCGCTATGGTGCAGATGCGGTTTATATCGGCGGCGAACGGTTTGGGCTTCGTGCCAAGGCGGGAAATTTTTCAGAAGGTGAGATGGCGGAGGGAATTGCCTTTGCCCATGAACATAACGTAAAGGTCTATGTGGCGGTAAATATCTTTGCACATAACCGGGATCTGGATGGCGTCAGGGCATATATGCAGACAATGAAGGCGATTGCGCCGGATGCGCTGATTATTTCTGATCCGGCGGTGTTTACCATGGCGGGGGAGGTGCTCCCAGAGGTGGAGCGTCATGTCAGCACCCAGGCGAATAACACAAACTACGGTACTTTTTTGTTCTGGCACCGCCTTGGTGCGAAGAGGGTGGTCTGCGCCCGTGAGCTTTCTATAGAGGAGATTAAGGAAATCCGGGCGAGGATTCCAGAGGATATGGAGATAGAGGCATTTGTACACGGCGCCATGTGCATTTCCTATTCGGGCAGATGCCTTTTGAGCAATTATTTTACGGGCAGAGATGCCAACCAGGGCGCATGTACCCATCCCTGCCGGTGGAAATACAGCGTGGTAGAGGAGACGAGACCGGGAATGTACCTGCCTGTGGAGGAGGATGACAGGGGAACCTACATTTTCAATTCCAAGGATTTGAACATGATAGAATATGTGCCGGAATTAATAGACGCCGGCATTGATAGCTTTAAGATTGAGGGGCGTATGAAGACTGCGCTTTATGTGGCTGCGGTGACGCGGACTTACCGACAGGCGATTGACGACTGTGTGCGGGATGTGGTAATTTACCGTAAGTCGATTCCTTATTATCAGCAGGAGATAGCAAAATGTACATATCGGCAGTTTACCACGGGCTTTTATTTTGGAAAGACGGACAAAGCCTCCCAGATATACGACACGAACACTTATATCCGCGAGTATACCTTTATTGGTATGGTGGATTCTCTTGTGGAGCGAGAGGGTAAGCCGCTCCTTTGCTGGTATCAAAAGAATAAGTTTTCCGTAGGGGAGTCCATAGAGGCGATGCTGTTTAACGGAGACAATCTCCTGCTCACGGTTCGGCAGATCTATGACGAATCATTGATTCCTGTGCAAAGCGCTCCTCATTCCAAGCAGAAGCTGTATGTGGATTTGGGCACGGAGCTGCCGGCTGGCACGATTCTTAGAAGAAAGGAGCCGACTGGCAGCTGACTGCCCGGACAACAGGGGAGATTATATTATAGGAGGGCGTCCACCCCTCCTTATTTTCGTCAGGAGAGGGCTTTTTTCAGTTTGAGCAGCGCTCTTTTTTCGATTCGTGACACATAGGAGCGGGAGATATTAAGCCTTGCGGCAATTGCCTTCTGGGTGTGAGGCTCCTCTCCCATAATGCCGTAGCGCAGCTTAATGACCTGATATTCCTGCTCTGTTAATTGACCGGGCAGATATTTGCAGAGCTTTGCCACATTTTCCTGGGCAATGATTTTTGCGGGAATACTTTCCTCCTGATTATCTATAATATCTAAAAGATTAATTTCATTCCCTTCTTTATCTGTGCCGATGGGCTCATAAAGGGAGATATCCTTCTGCAGCTTCTTTTCCTGCCGTAGCAGCATGAGGATTTCGTTTTCGATACAGCGGCTGGCATAGGTTACTAAGCGGCTGCCCTTGTCAATATCATAGGTATCAATCGCTTTGATGAGCCCGATGGTTCCGATGGAGATTAAATCCTCCATATCCCGTTCGGGGGTGATATATTTTTTTACAATGTGCGCAACCAGGCGGAGATTGTATTCTACCAGTATGTTTCTGGCCCTTTTGTCACCATTTTTGCTCCGGGTCAGATAATGCAGTTCTTCTTCCTTGGAAAGCGGTTTTTTAAATGTTTGCAAGAGGGCACCTGTTTCGGTTTTTCTTTTACTATATGAGATGTGAAAAGAAAAAGTGCTTTTCCATCCGAAATATGGGGAAAAAGCTAAAACACTTATGTACATTTTGCCTAATGTTTATGGTGAAATCTAACAAAAATACATTGGTGGTTTTCAAATCTTTGTAAGTGTGATACAATAAAGTTACATATTTTTAAAAATAACAAATTGAGAAGAGGTATGGCATATGCGAATGGCAGTGGGTAGAAAGAAGATTAGGATTGGAGATTTGTTGGTTGCGGCGGGAGCGATTACTGACGAACAGCTGCAGGAGGCGCTGGCGCAGCAGAAGGAAAGCGGTCAGAAGCTGGCGGAGGTTCTTTTGTCCATGGGCTACATAAGCAGGGATTTATATATTGCTACCCTGACGCAGCAGCTTGGCATTGAGTACATAGAGCTGAAGGCATGCAAGCTGGATGAAGAGGTGCTCCATCTGATTCCTGAAAATCTCATACAGAAGTATACGGTAGTGCCGATTGGATTTGATGAGATGAATCCAAATGTTCTGAAGGTGGCTACGGCTGACCCGATGAACCTGATTGCGATGGATGATATTGGCATTGCCACGAATTATCAGATAGAGCCGATGTTTGCCATGGAGGATGATATTACCGAGACAATTGGCAAGTACTATGGCAATGCGCAGGCAATGGAGGCTGCAGAGGCCTACAGGAGAGAGCAGGAGGAGCAGGGGCTGACGGATGCGGAGGAGGATGCGCTGAATGAGGACATTGAGAATTCCCCTATCGTGCTCCTTGTAAAGCAGATTATTGAAGGCGGCGTCAGACAGAGGGCATCTGATATCCATATTGAGCCGATGGAGACTTATGTGCGTGTCAGATACAGAATTGATGGTGCGCTAAAGCAGGTTATGAGCTATGATTACAGCCTGCTGTCCGGTATATCAGCCCGTATTAAGATTATCGGCGGCATGGATATCTCTGAGAAGAGAAAGCCTCAGGATGGACGTATTACCATCATGGTAGACAGGAGGGAGTTTGATGTCCGTGTTTCCATGCTTCCTACGGTATACGGAGAGAAGACGGTTATGAGACTTACCTCCAAGGACGGTCTGACGAAGCCGAAGAGCGCCCTTGGATTTGGACCTGAGGAATTAAAAGCGTTTGACAGTATCCTGACAAATCCTCACGGTATTATCCTGGTTACAGGACCTACAGGTTCCGGTAAGTCTACCACGCTTTATACAGCCTTAAGTGAGTTGAACACCGAGGATGTAAACATTATTACCGTAGAGGATCCGGTGGAGGCCAATATAGATGGTATTAACCAGGTGCAGACCAACGATAAGGCAGATATGACCTTTGCGGCGGCGCTTCGTTCTATTTTGCGTCAGGACCCGGACATTATCATGATCGGTGAGATTCGAGACGGTGAGACGGCAGGTATTGCGGTACAGGCGGCTATCACGGGACACTTGGTGGTAAGCACCCTGCATACAAACTCTGCAGCCAGTACCGTAACCCGTCTGATAGATATGGGAATTGAGCCTTATGTTGCCGGCGATGCCTTAGTAGGCGTTATCGCCCAGCGTCTGGTAAGACGGCTTTGTACCTGCAAGCAGCCACGGCTGGCAGAACCTTCCGAGAAGCGGATACTCGGTGCGGATGCGGATGACGATGTTGTCATTTATGAGCCAGTGGGCTGTGCACTTTGCAATGATACTGGCTATGTAGGACGTATCGGTGTATATGAGATTATGCCGGTTTCCCACAGCCTGCAGGCGGTTATTGCCAGAAACGCCACGGCGGACACCATTGAGGCACAGGCGCTTAAAGAGGGCATGATTACCCTGCGCATGGGAGCTACCAGATTGGTGCTTCAGGGCGTAACATCCATATACGAGATGAGAAAGATTGTGTTCATCACGGATGAGACTTAGGAATACATAGCATAAGGAGGGTTATATATCATGATAAGCATGAAAGAGTTGTTGGCGTTTTCGGTGGAGCAGAAGGCATCAGATGTACATATTGGTGCAGGGATTCCACCAAAATTGAGAATCAATGGACGGCTGGTGGATGTGGAAGGCGATAAGCTGACACCGGCGGATGCGGCGGCGTGCATCGGCTCCACTATGAATGACAGGCACAAGGAGGTGCTGCGGAACAAAGGCGAGGTGGACTTTTCCTATTCCTCCCCGGAGACCGGGCGGTTCCGTGTAAACGTCTTTATGGACAGGGGCAATATGGCGGCGGCTTATCGGCGGGTGGAGACGGAGATTCCAAGGCCGGATATGCTTGGTATTCCTCAGGCGGTGGTAGATCTCTACAAGAAAAAGAGAGGTCTGGTTCTGGTAACAGGGCCTACCGGCTCCGGTAAGTCTACAACACTTGCTTCCATCATTAATAAAGCAAATGAAAACCTGACAGACCACATCATCACACTGGAGGATCCGATTGAGTATGTACATAAGCACAAGAAATCGGTGGTGAACCAGAGAGAGGTCGGCATGGACACGTTAAGCTATGCCAATGCCCTGCGGGCTGCCCTTCGTGAGGACCCGGACATTATTCTTGTAGGAGAGATGCGTGACTTAGAGACCATTTCCACCGCCATCACTGCGGCGGAGACTGGACACTTAGTGTTCTCCACACTGCATACCATCGGGGCAGCAAGTACCATCGACCGTATCATTGACGTATTCCCTACCAGCCAGCAGCAGCAGACACGTATCCAGCTGGCCATGATATTAGAAGGGGTTATCTCACAGCAGCTTTTGCCGACGGTAGACGGCAACGGACGTGTGGCGGCATTTGAGGTTATGCTTGGAAGCGCTGCTATCAGAAGTCTGATTCGTGAGGCAAAGGTACATCAGATTCAGTCTACCATCCAGACCTCCAAGGCACAGGGGATGATTACAATGGATGATTTTCTGTATGATTTGTATGCCCAGGGAACCATAACCAGAGATATGGCACTCACCTACGCCCAGGACCAGCAGGCGCTGCGCAAGAAGCTATAGTCAGGAAGATTTGTGCAATATTAACAAAATATACAAAAAAGCATGAATTTAATTGATTTTTTTGTTTAAATAGTGTAGTATAAAAAATAAGATACAAAAAATTCACGATTTGTTCATATTTTCAGATGAGGCTTATTGGTATGTACAGGTCTGGATACGACTATATTATTAAGGTTGGAGGAGTAATATGGCTCAGTTTAATTACAAGGTTATTGACAAGGATGGCAAGAACAAAAAAGGCGTCCTGGAAGCTTCTAATAAAGAAGCAGCAGAGAAAAAACTCAGGGCGGAAGGCATGACAGTACTTGATTGCCGGGAACAGGGAGTCATGGATAAGGATATCCAGCTCTTCGAGAAAAAAGTAAAGTCCAGGGATTTGTCCGTATTCTGTAAGCAGTTTGCAGCGATTTTAAATGCAGGTGTTACGATTATTCAGGCGTTGGACATGATTTCCGAGTCATCAGAGAATCCATCGCTGGCAAAGGCGTTAAAAGAGGCATCTGCCTTTGTTGAAAAGGGAGGAACTCTGGCGGACGGATTCCGCTTGAGCCCGAAGATATTTCCGGCGATGCTGGTAAACATGGTAGCTGCCGGCGAGTCATCTGGTAATATGGAGATTGCTTTTGAACGTTTGTCAGTTCACTTTGAGAAAGAAAATGCGCTGTCAGGAAAAATTAAAAGTGCGATGATGTATCCGATGGTAGTTATGATTGTCATCATTGCCGTGGTTATCGTTATGCTGGTGGCAGTTATCCCTACCTTTACACAGATGTTTGAGGAGATGGGCGCTACGCTTCCTCTGGCAACCAGAATCATGGTGGCGCTGAGCGACTTCATATTAAAGAGATGGTACATACTGATAACAGTGGTTATCGCTGTTGTTGTAGGCTTCAATGCCTTTGGGAAGACGGATACGGGCAAGCAGGTTTACGGTCAGATTTCCATTCATGCACCAATCTTTGGTAACTTAACAATTAAGCAGAATTGCTCCAGATTTGCCAGAAACTTAAGTACGCTGATGGCCTCCGGTATCGCACTGGTGGATGCCTTAGAGCAGGTGGCAAAGATGCTGGACAACAAGATTTACCGGGACGGCCTGTTAGATGCCAAGGTACAGATTTCCAAAGGTATTCCGCTTTCTAAGCCGCTTCGGGATATGGAAGTATTTCCTACCATGCTGACGCAGATGGTAAAAATTGGCGAGGAGACCGGTAACTTAGAGGATATGATGGATAAAGTGGCCGATTTCTATGACCAGGAGGTTGACCAGGCGGTTGCCAGCCTGACGGCGGCGATGGAGCCGGCGATTATGGCGGTTATGGCGCTGATTGTCGGAGCAATTGTAGCTGCCTGCTACGGTCCGATTATCTCCATGTATAGCAATATGGATAACTTATAATTGTATGCGAAAGCACGGAATACGGAGCAATCGTAATTATTATTAATATAATAATATAGAAACACACACCGCCGGGAATGTGCGGCATAGCAACGGTTAATTTCTGCCAGACCTGAAACCACTGGCAGATATTGATAAATAAAATATTAAAAAAGGAGAGATTATTTATGAAAAAGATGAACAACAAAGGTTTTTCCATGGTCGAGCTGATTATCGTAATTGCGATTATGGCTATTTTGGCAGGTGCACTGGCTCCGACATTGATTAAGTATGTTAACAAGTCAAGAATGTCATCCGATGTATCTAATGCACAGACCATCGCAGGTGCTGTACAGACAGCATACTCTGACACAAGCAGCTATGACAGTGTTGGTATGATTTCTTCAGGTACAATGTATACAGTACCACAGTTGATGAGCAACTTCAGCAACTTCTCATCAAACTTCTCTACAACACTTGGCGCAGCAGTTTCTGTAAAGTATACAAAGAAAACTTCTGACAACAAAACGCCGGATCAGTTTGGTGTTAAGATTACCACTACTGGCGGCAATGTAGAGGTTAAGGTATATGCAAATACAGCTGGAGATATTGAATTATACCCAACTGTACATTCTGATTACGATAAGTAAGAAGGAATTTTATTTCTATACTTTTATGCCTGAATATCAGCGGTGAGATGGTTTCGGGATGTTCAGGATAGTAACAAGGCAGAAAAGACAGACAGATATTCTGTCTGTCGGACTTTCTGCCATAATGTGTGAAAAAATAACTTTTGCGGTCAGCGGTTTTGATTTGTCGGACGTATGGCCGGATAAATGGCAGTGATATGGGGTGGACAGCGGAGGCTGGTGCCTGAGCATGCTGTGAAGAACAAGGTATGCTTATAAAACTACTGATTAGCGAGGGAGGCAATAACATGGCAAAAAGCAATAAGGTCTTAACAATAGACATTACAAATGAAAGTGTGACTATCATTGAGATTACTGCATCTGCCAAGAAGCAGACGCAGGTACATAATGCAATTATATTTGAGACACCGGAGGATGCCTATGAGGATGGCAATATTAAGAATAAGGAGAAGTTAGCTTCTGCAATCAGGGATCACCTGGATGAAAATGGCATTACCAACAAAAATGCAATATTTGTGTTATCCTCTACCAAGGTAGTGAACAGGGAGGTTATTATCCCTGCAGTAAAGGAATCCAAGGTAAAGGATGTAATTAATTCGAATGCATCAGAATATTTTCCTGTTAATATAGATGATTATATTATTTCCCACTCGATATTAGAGAGTGTAGTGGGAGACGATAAGGCAAAGCAGCTTCGCGTACTGGCTGTGGCAGCGCCTTCTTATATGGTAAAGGGTTATTATGATACCGCCAGTTTAGCGGGGCTTTCTGTGGAATCCATAGATTTTGTCGGAAATGCAATGCTGCAGTTGATTAAGACCCAGACCAGCGCAAATGCAACGACTATGGTGATTCAGTTAGGCAGTGATTCATCGGTACTCAATATTGTAAAGGGCGAGACCTGTCTCTAATACACATCAGACGCTGCCGACGAAGCTAGAAGAGTAGAACT
>CAMWOF010000043.1 GCA_947175805.1 uncultured Clostridiaceae bacterium | reverse complement strand
GAATATGCCTCCGGATTTCTCTCATAAGACAAAAGCATATCTGCCACCGTCTTTGCGCCGGAAACCACATATCTTCCATAATCCCCCGCATCATGCCAGCCGCCGGATACATCAATCTTTGTATTCGTACCAAAAATCACCGCCTCGGTATTATGGCATACCGGATGCGCAAAATCCCCTGCCAAATCTGCGGAAAGCTCAGTACCGCAACGCTGCAAATACAGCATTTTTACCACGTTTGCAAAGGTATCTGCGTAAACATCATCGGAAATGGTAAACGGGTGAGACTCTGCATTGCCAATCGTTCTTACAATGTATGTACCCGGTGTCTGCAGCGCCGAAAAATCAGCATAGGACATATGCTCTTTTGTAGCCACATTTATCGTTACCTCAGACATAGCGCCGGTAAAAACCACCTGGTCATTGGTTGTATCCACTATCATATATTTATTGTCCTGTTCATCCAAGTCAGAAAACACGGCTCTCTTTTCACCGGCTGTTGTATAACCCTCCTGATTTACCTTTACCAAAGGCACCGGCACCGGGTCCGGGTCCTTAATCATATTCGTGGCATCCACCACAATCAGAGACACATTATCAATCATAATGGAGTGCTCCGGCAGCTCCGTTACACCCTGTTCTGCCAGGGAATCCACCAGTCCCATATTAAAGCAGAATCTCGGAGCCGGGTCTGTCTCCTCCTCCATAGTAAACTGTGCAGACACATGCTGCACCTCCTTAGACAGCGTCACCGTATCCATCACATAAGCATGGTAATCACCGCCGTTTACCTGAATACGCCAGTCTACCGGACGCTCAAGTGTTCCGTGAATATCAAAAGAAACCTCATAGACGCCGCCCTGGCGGATGGCAAAACCATCATAATATATCTGAACGCCGTGCTCCACGCTGCCAATGCTGGCAATATCCACTTGAAGCTCTTTATCGTCGTTTACCGCCATCTCTACACTACCGCCGTTCTTATAGCTGGTCCAGGAGCCGGTGCCATCCTCAAAATCACCGCCCTTGATGATGCTTCCCTCACCGTAGACCTCCTCCTTCTCCGCCTCTGTTGCGGCAGCCGTAGTGGCGATTGTGGACAGTTCCTCAATCGTATACGTCGGTGCTGTGTTTTCAGCCTTATCCCCTGTTCCCGGCTTGCTGCTGCAGCCAACAAACGCCAGAATAGCAGCCGACAGCAACCCCAATGATAATAATTTTTTGCGCATATTCTCTCTCCTTTTTATTTGCAATATCTAATTACATCCTCATACTTCATGTGTCCCCCAAACAAATCTAGGGCACTGCCAATTGTAACATCAACATGATCCCTCCCAAGCAATTTCAGCGTCTCCAAATCCGCAAAGGAGGATACTCCACCTGCATAAGTCACCGGAATATCCGTAAACTGCCCCAACAGTGATACCAGTTCCTCTTCTATCCCTGATACCCTGCCCTCCACATCTACTGCATGTATCAGAAATTCATCGCAGTAACCGGATAACCGGTTTAACGTCTCAAGGCATACGGTTTCCTCTGTAAACCGCTGCCACCTATCAGTCACAATATAATACTTCCCGTCCCGGCTCCGACAGCTTAAGTCTAAAACAAGCCGTTTTTTTCCCACCTTCTCTGCCAATGCCTTCAGCCTGTCATAGTGTACATGCCCGTCCACAAATACATAGGATGTCACAATCACATGGGAAGCGCCCATATCCAGAAATGTACCCGCATTGTCTGCAGTGATGCCGCCACCCAGCATAAGCCCTCCCGGATAGGCAAGCAGCGCCTTTCTGGCCTGTTCCACATCCGCATCATAATACGCCGTATCCACCTTATTCAACAAAATAATATGCCCCCCGGAAATGCCGCTGTCTCTGTAAAGCCTGGCGTAAAATGCGCCGTCCTGCTCCGAAACAAAATTTTCCTTTGCCTGATTATCTGCATCCAACAGGCTGCCGCCCACAATCTGCTTCACCCTGCCGTTATGAATATCAATACATGGACGAAAATTCATTGGGTTCCTCCTTAGAACATATTAGCTAAGGTAGCACGCTGATGCTACGGATTGCTACATTGCTTTGCAATTTCCGCAATCCTTCAAACACCTCCATTCCCGCATATTTGCAAGCAAATCTGCTTCATGTCGGTGTTTGGCGGGTCAAGCCAGTAGATAGCAAATCGCGTGTAAACACGCATTGCTATCTACTGTTGACCCTAGCATCAAATTGTAACATAGATATGCCAATAATTCAATGTTCCCCTTGACAATTTAAAGAAAAAACATGACAATAAACATATTATAAACGAAATGGGAGAATTCCCTAATTACCGATTCGGGAGGATATCATGACAGATGATTTGAAATGCGCCTTAGACCGCGCTTACCAGAACGCTACTATTATAGACAGCTACCATATACTTCCAAAGGGCAGCATGCCCCTGCGGGACATGGTAAAATTTGACTTCCTGCAGCTCATTGCTTTTTTGTGCTTTTCCGACGGAACCAATATGCGCGAGGAGCTTTCTTTTATCAAGACTTATCTGGGCTATGATTTCGATGTCAAGCGCCTGCTCCAGTTCAAATATGAGCGAACCGGCATAAAAGATTTTATCAATACACCGCCCCGTTCCCTTACATATTTTGTACAGGCAGACGTAAGCCCGTCCCTAACCCCGGAACAAAAGGCTGTCAAGCGGGCCAAAGCTCTGGTGGACACCTTTAAACTGCTGGGACAGAGCTTCATTGCCTGTGACAACGAGTCCTCCCAAGTGGAGATTGCCAATCTCACCAACTATTCCATTATGCTGGACAATTATCTGAAAAAATATAACCTCTACAAAAAGGACAAAAATGACCCGATGGCAGATCTCGCAGCCAAGGCTGGCATTAACCCGCAGACCAGCGCCGTTTCCACAGAGCCGGAACAGGATGTGGACACACTGCTGGAGGAATTGAATTCCATGACAGGGCTTGCCTCGGTAAAGCAGGATATTTTAAATCTGGTAAATCTGTTAAAGGTGCGGAAAATGAGGGAAGAGCGGGGCTTAAAGCAACCTTCCATCACACTGCATCTGGTATTTTCCGGCAATCCGGGCACTGGCAAAACCACGGTTGCAAGAATGTTAGCAAAGATATACAAAGCGTTGGGTGTACTGGACTCCGGCCATTTGGTAGAAGTAGACCGCTCGAATCTCGTGGTTGGCTACATTGGGCAGACCGCAGTAAAGGTATCCCAGGTGGTTGAGGAAGCTTTAGGCGGTGTCCTGTTTATTGATGAAGCGTATACCCTGACCTCCAACAAGGGCGAGGGCGATTTTGGGCAGGAGGCAGTGGACACACTGTTAAAGGCAATGGAAGATCACAGGGATGACCTAATCGTCATTGTAGCCGGCTATCCGGACTTGATGGAGGAATTTTTAAATTCCAATCCGGGACTCCGCTCCCGCTTTAACAAATACATATTCTTTGAGGATTATACCGGAGACGAACTCATGGCGATTTTTGAGAGCATGTGCGCAGGGCAGGACTACCGCCTGTCAGATACGGCAAAGGAATATGCCGCTGCCTATTTAGCCGACCGTTCCAAGCAGCATCTGGATAATTACGCCAACGCCAGGGATGTCAGAAACTTTTTGGAAAAGGCAATGTCCAATCAGGCAACCCGCATTGTGGGACTGACCAAAAATGAGACGTCAGGCATGCATAGCAAACCTGACCAATCTGAAGCTGCTTCGCAAGAGCCACTTCCTTTAGAAGATGATATTTTAATGACGCTGGAGAGAGAAGATTTAGAGAGCATACAGTTGTAGCACACTCGATTTTCGACTATGCACATTCTTCCAGGCTTTAGCCTGTATATTGCTTTACCGGCGGTGTCCTCCTAAGCATACACTCTTGGTACACGCTTGCTGATATCGCATACAAACTCATAATTGAAGCTGCCTGCAAGCGCAGCAATTTCTTCTACGGAAATGCGCTGCTCCCCGTCTGCGCCAACCAGCGTCACTACATCCTCTACGGATACGCCGTCAATCTCCGACACGTCCACCATGAACTGATCCATGCATACTCTGCCGATAATCGGCGCGCGTTTCCCCCGAATCAGCACATATCCTTTATTTGACAGCGCTCTGGAATATCCGTCCGCATACCCAAGCCCTATCGTAGCAATTCTCGTTGGTCTTTCCGTTACATAGGTAGCGCCATAGCTCACGCCCTCCCCGGCAGGGGTCGTCTTTACATGGGTGACATGGGCATACCATGAAAGCGCCGGTTTTAAATCAATCCGCTCCTTGGCAACCTCCTCCGAAGGGTACAGCCCATAAATAATGATACCTGCCCGCACCATATTGTAACGGTGGTCGTCAAACTCCATAATGCCTGCGCTGTTACAGATATGCTTTACCGGAATCTCCAGCCCTGCTGCATTGAGCAGCTCCAAAAAATCATCAAACCGCTTCATCTGCTTTTTTGCATAGGCTTTATCTGCCGAATCTGCGCAGGACATATGCGTAAACAAACCCTCTAAATAGATATTATCTAATGCTGCAATCCGCTGAAGCTCGGCTACGCTGTCCGCCACTGCTGGAAACCCGATTCTCGTCATACCTGTATCCAGCGCAATATGCACCTTGGCAGTCTTTCCCTGCCGGCCCGCCTCCGCCGAAAGCAGCCGGGCATCCTCATAATTGTAAATCGTCTGCGTCACATCCCAGGCAATCACATCCGCATACTTTGCGTGCATGGTGTAGCCCAAAATCAAAATCGGCAGCAGCAGCCCCGCCGTTCTCAGCTCTACCGCCTCCTCTATGGTGGCAACGCCAAAGCAATCTGCCACATTTCTCAAGGCAGCCCCTACTTCAAGGGCGCCATGGCCATAGGCGTCCGCCTTAATCACCGCCATGACCTTCACATCCGGCGCAACCTTCTTTTTCACCTCGTTCATATTGTGTATCACCGCCGGTATGTCAACCCTGACATAAGAGCGCAGCTTCTTTTCTTCCATGCTTGTACCTTCTTTAACACTTGCTTTTATAATTCAAAATAACAAGTGTATTTTATCATATCACGCAAGATATATCAATGTTAACGTGAAATATACGGTGCACTGCTTTTTAAAAATGCCACATAACCCTTTTTCGCCTCATAGACATCCGCTTTGCTGGTAATTTCCCACGGCGCATGCATATTCAACACAGCCACGCCGCTGTCAATGACCTCCATGCCGTACAAGGACATAATATAGGCGATGGTGCCACCGCCGCCCACATCCACCTTGCCAAGCTCTGCGGTCTGGAAGGCAACTTTACTGTCATCCATGATTCTGCGAATCCTGCCCATATATTCTGCATTGGCGTCATTAGAGCCGGACTTGCCGCCTCTTCCTGTAAATTTAGAAAATACAAGTCCTCTGCCCATGTAGGACGCATTTTTCTTCTCAAATGCAGAAGCATACAATGGGTCATAGGCAGCATTTACATCGGAGGACAACATGGAAGAATTCGCCAGACAGCGCTTCAGCTTCAAATCCGAATAAGTGCCTGTCAGCGCAATCAGCTCTGCCACGGTGTTTTCAAAGAATTTGGACTGCATTCCGGTAGCTCCCACACTGCCTATTTCCTCCTTGTCTACCAACAGGCAGCAGGAGGTAACCTCCGGCTTTTCTACTTCCAGCATTGCCACCAGGGAGGTATATGCGCAAACCCTGTCATCCTGTCCGTAAGACATCACCATGCTCCTATCGATACCACACTCCCTGGCTCTGCCCGCAGGCACTACCTCCAACTCGGCAGAGAGGAAATCCTCCTCCTCCATATCATACTGCTCTTTTAAAATTGCCAGCACATTCTTTTTCACCGCATCCTTTTCTTCCTTTTGAAGCGGTATCGTACCAAATAAAATATCTAGGTTTTCTGCCTCTACCACCTTGCTGGCTTTCTTCTCCTGCTGCTCTCCTGCCAGATGAATAAGCAAATCCGAAACACAGAATACCGGATCTTCTTCCTTATCTCCGATGGCCACCTCAACCACGGTTCCATCCTTTTTTACAATAACACCATAAATCGCCAGCGGTATCGTAACCCACTGCCATTTCTTAATGCCGCCATAATAATGGGTATCAAGATATGCGATATCCGTATCCTCATAAAGCGGATTCTGTTTCACGTCCAGCCTTGGGGAATCTATATGCGCCCCCAATATATTCATGCCGTTTTCTAAAGGCTTTTTTCCAATCTGGAACATGACAATCGTCTTTTTCATGCAGACTGCATATACCTTATCCCCCGCCTTCAGCTTTTTCTTTCCAGCAATCAGTTCTCCAAGCTCCACATAGCCGTGCTGCCTTGCCATCTCCTCCGCAAGCTGTACACACAGCCGCTCCGTCTTGCCCTTAGACAAAAAATCCATATACCCCTGATTTAAGGTCTCTAACGCCTTCAATTCTCTTTTCGTATAATTCTTCCATGCATTTGGTCGTTCCATGTTATTTCCTCCTTGTAAATATATTATCAGGCATTTGCGAAACTCGCCTATAAATACCATTTGATTGTGCAGTTATGACAGTTTGTTCGCAGGGATATCTGATGCCATCGGTACTTGGCTTGCGTATTTTACGAGCCTATGTACCGCTATGAGCAGCAGCTAAGCGCAAGCGGCCCTGCATCAAACTGTCATATTGCACAATACATCAATGTGTAAATACGAGTTTTGCAAACGTCTAAATATATATCATTATAAACTACCTTTGTTATCACTTACCACTTAATTTTAGATTGTATCACGAACCGTATCAAAAAAAAAGAGGATGCCTCTAAGTCATTTCAAAGTGTACCCTGCTTTTCATGCAAATATGCATATACACCATTTGATGACATTCGAGACATCCCATTTCCATTTATCAGCTTACTACAATTAACAGCCTCTGCTTTCTATCAGCTTTTTACAATCAACAGCTTCTGCCTTCTATCAGCTCTTTACAATCAACAGTTTCTGCCCCTGGGTCAGCATATCATTTTCCAGCTTATTAATCTGGCGGATGTTGTCTATGGTAGTGTAATACCGTTTCGCAATGCTCCACAGGGTATCCCCATCCTTGACTATATATCCCACCATGGCAGGCAGTACCTTAATCTTTTCATAAGGCAGCGGATTCACCTCGATTTCATCCATGCCCTGTACCTGCCCCTTCTCGAAAGCGGCAATATTCAAATCCACCTGTGCCTTCAGCTCCAGTTCATCACCGTCCAGCATGACAGCGGAAAGCTGTTCCAACTGTGGATTAATTTCATATCTGTCCTCTGGCTTCAACTGCTGCATTTCCACCAAATAAGAAAATGGAACCATCGCCTCCATGGAACTAATCGGATACCTGTCATTGGAGGAAATATAGAGAATTGTTGCCAGAATAACGCCATCCACTCTGAGACCGTCCTGCGTCATCTGCTCCTCATCTATCTTGACACTGCCCTCCACCTGGCAAATCTGCATCATTTTATCCTGATTCTGATTGAGGCGGATGCGCTCAGACACTCTGGTTTTGGCTGCATTTTTCATGAGAATCATCTCATAGTCAAAAGGAACCTGATGCTGGGTTATCTCCACACTTGGCGCAAACACGTCTGACAGCAGCGTTGTCTCCTCATCCTCATAAATCTGTAAATCCAGGGCAATGGATGCCGCAACCTCCAGGCCCCTAGATTCCCCATCACCATCCGGACGAATCAGCACCTCCACATCCGACAAATCCGATGCGATTACCGCCACCATATCCGTTGTCGCTCCGGACAATTCTACATCTCCGGCAAAGGGAATCTCCATCGTCAGATATTGCAACGGCAGTCCTTCTTCCTCTGCCTTATAGATTACAAACAGCCCCAATTCGCCGTTTAACTGCACAGCCTGCTCTACCAGCTTCGTTTCCAGGGAATTCATGTTGACACTGTACCACAACAACTCTCCGATATTCGGCTTCGCCTGGGGCAGTGTTAACTCCTCCTTAATCCTGAACACATCCTTAGTATCCACTATGCGTTTTGTGTAGGTAAGTTTTTTATAAAGACACTCTATGCCATTTCCATTTTCAATCTCCGTGGCAAGGTCTACCTCCTCCTCGCCAAATACGTGAACGGTGTACCCCACCAGAGCTTTTACAATAATCTTCCTGGAATTCACCAGAGATATATTCAAATCCTCAATCTCCAGCTGCAGACGGCAGTGGTCAGTAGGCAATACCCCTTCTATATGTACACTTTCCATAAAGGGCAGCACACCCTCCATAAAACAAAGCGGTCTTTCTTCATTGGGCGTTGTGTATAACACACGGTACTGCGCCAAACCCTTTATCTTTACACGATCAACCAGACACTCGCACTCCTCCAGCATGGCACGCCCTTTTACTACAATAACCTTATCTATATCTTCCTTCAAATCAGGCACATTAAAATCCTTATCCAATGTCAAACTGCCTCTGGTATTTGCCTTTATCAGGCTGCTCTCCATACTTGTTTTTGATAATTGCATAGGCTCCTCCTTAATCCTTTTCAAATACCTCTCTAACAAATATATGAGTGCAAAAATACAGATATGCATAAAACTTCTTTTTTATTGTTTGGATTTCTTTAACCTCTTTTTACTAATTGTATGTATTATACATTGTTCTTATGTTTGCGTTACTCTGCAGATGAATCCTCTCTCTTTCGCTTCCATGCGAGGAAGATGAACACACCTGCCAACCCACAGACCGGAAGCAGCCAGAGCCACTGCATGCCCCTGCCTATCACACCCAGGGAAGCCACCGGCCTGCCGCCTTCATATATAAAATGAACCGCCTCCGTGCGCTCATTCCCCGCAGGGTCAGTACAGACAACCTCAATGGTCTGTTCCTGAATATCCCTGTCTATGGCAATCTCTGAAAGCCTGCCGTCCGTCATGTCCGCCTGCGTATACTTTTCAATGCCGTTTATGCGAACAGAAACCGTATCCACACTGATGTTATCATAAACCTCCACACCAATATGAAATTCTTCATCTTCTGCAAAGCGCTGCCCCTCGGACACACCGCTGATAATGCAGCTTGGCGCAGTATTGTCGATACAAAATTCCAGCATAACATTTTTGGCCTTATTATCCGTGACATTCCCTGCCACATCCACCGAGGATACAGAAAGCACATATACACCCTCCCGTGTAAAGCTGGAAGCATGAAATTGATACTCATACTGCTGCCACTGGTTTTGATTCACAGACTGAACAACCTCATAGTCTACGCCCTCTACCAGATTCACTATCTCATTATCCAGTGTATAGGAAACCTCATAGCTCTCCAGCCTGTCTACATTCGTCTCAATAATCGAAAAGTCATCAGCTGCATGCCCGTAGTAATTCTCTACCAGCCTTTGCAGTGACGGATTCAAGGCATAAGTAGAGCCAAAACGGTTCACCCGGTAATTCACAGATGCCTCTGTCTGATGTCCTGCCTTGTCTGTGGCCGTAGCCTTAATCACATAACAGTCATCGCGGCTCTCTACATATTGCAAATCCGGGTAAGCATAGCTCTGCCCATGCTCCGCCGCAGTCACCACCGGGGCAATATCCTTCACCTGTCCGTTTCTGCCTCCGATAATCTCTATCACTACATTCTCCGCATCATAATTACCGTCTGTCACCGTTACTACCGGTGCAGCCTTAGAATTATAGGAAGTATTCTCCTCCACGCCGCTGATCAGGATTTCCGGCGCCGTCAAATCCACCGTAAACTGCTGCTGTCCAATATCCCTTGCCGTATTACCCGCCATGTCCACACCGGAAGCAGAAATCGTGTAATCCCCTTCATTTGCAAAGCTAATCCTGGCTGTATGTACATCCCCCGTCGTAGTAAATGCACTGATATTCGGAGCTTGTATTTCTGCCCCATCCACGCGGGCATTCACATTTACCTGAATATCTGACGGTTGGAAATTGCGTTCCGTCACCGTCAGCGTCGCTGTCCGTCCCCGGCTGTAATAATTTTCCTCATACGAAGAATTATTATCATAGGTCAGTTCCATCACCGGCATCGTTTTATCGATAATAAATGACTGCTCCTGCACATAGACACCCTTATTGCCTGCAAGGTCTATGGTTTCTACCCGGAAGGTATACTCCCCATCCTCTTCAAAACGCAGTGGCATCGTATATTCTTTATATTTTGCACCATCCTCCATGGTATGGACGGCACCATCCGTATGAAATGCGGTTGTAATATCCTGTGTAATACCATCCTTTGTCAAGGTAACCTTTGTGTTTTTCGAGGAATAGTTCAACTCATTAATGGTCAGGGTTGCCGTCCTGTTTTGATTATAATATTTTTCATTACGGCTGTTATTGTTGTCAAAGCTCACAAGAATCTGCGGTTTGGTATAGTCCAGCTTAAATGTCTTTTCCACAATATCCTCATGCCCCGCATTGTCTACAATCTTCATAGACGCCTTCACGGAGCTGCCCTCATTTTCCTTCTCAGCTTCAATATATACCGGGGTCTTTTCCCAGCTTGTTTTGATGTTCTTATTCTCAGAAAAATCCACATGAGAGGTCTTGCCACTTAAACTGTATTCAATAGACTTTATGCCCGAATACGTGTCACTGGCAAATAGCTTTAAGGATATGGCATCATTATAAAAACCATTGTCATTTGGCTTTCCGTTCTCCGTGATCGAAAAATCCGAAAATTCCTTATGGGTCTTCGAGCTCTCGATAATAATACCGTTCACCAGCTGCAGCTGCATCGTATCGCTTTGATTCACTTCATCCCGCATAGTAAAGTGAATGGTGCCCTTAAAATCCTTTTTGATTGTAAAATCATAAGTAAAGACATCGTTCTCTCTTTTGGGTGCGCCCAATACAATGGTCTGTGTCTCTCCTGTCAAATCATCTTTTGCAACACAAGTTATGCGCATATTCTCGGCAGAAGCTATCCTCTCCTCCACCTGCAGCAAAACCTCGGCTGCGCTATTGTCAAATTTGCTATAATCGCTCTTCTTTTTATCCTCATATGCAGTCTTAATATCAATATTTTTGATAGCAGGCGCAGCCTTATCTACCCTGAACCTAAAATCAGAAACCGCTTCGCTGTCCATAACATCCCGCACTGTCAATCTCGTAGAATAGGCACTGTCCTCTTTATATATGAGAGTTAAGGTATAAACACCTCCTCTTATACTCCAGGCAGAAGGGGTATTTATTCTCGCCGCCAACTCACTGATTGGAATATCCTCCTCAGAGCCATCTGGCTTTACCAATGTAACATTTGCAACATTGTGCAAAGAGGAATTGGTAGTGCTTGAATATGTAAAGCTAAACTGTGAAAATTCCGGATTCAGCTCCCGCATTGTATAAACTACTGTAACCGCCTGATTCGTTATCGTCCCGTCCGATATCTGCGGAGACGATACAGAAAGCTGTACCGGCGTCATATCCAGATAGTATACCGTAGTACCCACGGCACTGATTATCCTATCCTGTGCAATATCCGTGTAATAAGCCTTTAAGATATAACCGCCATCCTGGCTGCTGTCAAAGGTATAATTGCCTCTCACCTCCCAGGCGCCGGCTCCGCCGGAGACCGTAAGATTATGTTCCCCGCCCACATGAAAACCTGCCACCTTGGTTTCAGCACCGGCTGCATCTACCTTGAACAAACCCACCTCCAACAATTCAGGCACCAAATCCTTTACAGCTAAATCAACCCGAATATCTGCCTGGCCATTCTCGGTAACCAAATAAGTCATTCCCGCCCTATTCAC
>CAMWOF010000042.1 GCA_947175805.1 uncultured Clostridiaceae bacterium | reverse complement strand
CTCCCCGGGCGGTACTGGCTAGCAGCCACATCCGCAGCCTGAGTTATTGTTGCCGCCACCGCAGCAGCTTAAGAGTAACAGGATGATGATGATGTCACAGCAGCCGTTATCGCCGCCAAAGAGACCGTCATTACCACAGCCGTTGCCCCATCCGCCACAGAAGAATAATAACAAGATGATCCAGATGCAAGAGTTGTTACCAAAGCCGCAGCCGCCGCCGCAGTTTGTTGCCGCTAAATCGCTCATAGTATGAGTCCTCCTAAAATACTTTACACTTCATAGTATGCAGGCGAAGGGAAAAGTGTTTATAATTTTATTGAACCAGAGGAAAATTTTTATGCTGGCAAAAAGAATAATATTAGCAGTCAAAAGAGATATATTCCTTAAAATATGTAATTCTGTAATAGAATAGGACTGTTTTCGTAAGATTTATGTAAGGACAAGAAAAAACAGGGTGTGATAAAATAATCGCAGACAGTAAAGTACCTGATACATAGATTAGGAGGGATTGACCTATGGAAAAAAGCACAATTCTGGTGGTGGATGACGATAAGGAAATTGCAGAATTGGTAGGTATATATTTGACAAATGACGGTTTTACTGTCCGAACCGCGGTGAATGGGGAGGACTGTTTAGCACAGTTAGATGCTGACCCGGATATCAGGCTGATTATTTTGGACATTATGATGCCGGGCATTGACGGTCTGGAGGTGTGCAGGCGTATTCGGAGTCACAGCAACATTCCGATTATCATGCTCAGCGCCAAGACGCAGGATATGGATAAAATTATCGGCTTTGGCACCGGGGCGGATGATTATGTCACAAAGCCCTTTAATCCCTTGGAGCTGATGGCGAGGGTCAAGTCACAGCTTAAGCGCTATGAGGCAATCAATATGCCGTGGCAGAAAAAGGATACGATTGCTGTGGCAGGGCTGATTATTAATGAGGAGGAGCATACAGTAGTGAAGAATGACTGTGCCATCAGCCTGACGCCGATTGAGTTTTCAATTCTTCTGTTGCTGGCAAAATCACCGGGCAAGGTTTACAGCTCTGAGGATATCTTTGTAAATGTGTGGAATGAGGAAAGCTTTGAGGTGAACAATACAGTAATGGTGCATATACGAAGACTTCGGGAGAAGATAGAGGATGAGCCAAAGACGCCGAGGATTATAAAGACTGTTTGGGGGGTAGGGTACAAGCTTGAAAGTTAAATTATTTGACAGTATCCGTATGAAGCTGGTAACGGCGATGCTGCTCAGCCTGATATGCACGGTACTCACGGATGTGGTTGTCATGGGCAGCATTTATCTGATAAAGCATGCGGTGACACAGCAATCCATTGAGCAGTTTACAAATGAGAAAAAGATGGAGAAGCAGGTGGAGGATTCAGGAGGGGCGACTGCCCGGGAACAGGAAGACACACCGCCGGAGCTGACCGAAGGTTCAGAGTTTGGCAATCAGATACCCCAGTATGACCCTAATGAATATATACCGGAGCGGGACAGAATTTACGAGTTTACCTTTCGGATTCGACACTGGGGTATTATTACACCGTATATATGGTTGGATACCATGATTGTGCTGGCTTTTTCCTGTGTACTGTTTGTTGCATATTATGTCGTGTTCACCAATTGGATAATCACATATTTCCGGGAAATTAATCTGGGGATTGAGCGCATAAAAAACGGAGACATGGATACCACGATTCGTGTGAGGGGCGGCGATGAGCTGTCCGATGTGGCACAGCAGATTAACCACATGAAATATGAGCTTAAAAAAAGCATGGAGAGTGAACGCCAGTCGGAGCGTATTAAGAATGATCTGGTCACCAATGTGGCTCATGACCTCCGGACGCCGTTGACCTCCACGATTGGTTATCTTGAGCTTTTGCACAGGGGGGAATGTAAGGATGAGGCGTCCAGAGAAAAGTATACGGAGGTTGCATATCAAAAGGCAAAGACATTGGAGACGCTGATTAATGAATTGTTTGATTATACCAGATTCCAAAAGGGAAAAGTAAAGTTAGATTTGTCGCCGTTGGACATTACCATGTTTTTAGCGCAGTTAATAGACGAGTTCCGTCTCCGCATGGAGGAGGAAAGCCTGTCTTGTATCACGGATATTCCGAAGGGTCCCATCATGATTCAGGGAGACGGCGAAAAGCTGGCGCGCACATTTTCAAATCTGCTTACGAATGCTGTGAAATATGGCTCGGACGGTAAACAGATTAAGGTGTCGTTGATTGATTTGGAGGATCAGGTATATGTGTCTATTACAAATTATGGAAAGGTGATTCCTCAGGCAGATTTGCCCTATGTGTTTGATAAGTTTTACCGGGTGGAACATTCCAGAAACACAAAGACCGGTGGTACGGGACTGGGGCTGGCAATTGCCAAGAACATTGTGTTGATGCATGATGGTGAGATTTCTGCAAAAAGCGATGAGCGGGGAACTGTGTTTACGGTATGCCTGCCAAAATCCGAACCGGAGAACGATGGAGAGGAATTCGACAGGAAAAATTAAAAAAAGAACGAAAAGAGGTTAGAAACATGAAAAGAAAAAGAATTGCCGTGATAATGGCGTTGTTGTTCCTGTTTGGGTGTATGCATCCAGGTTGTGAAACGGCGTGTGCCATGAGCTATACGACCACTATGCCGGTTTCGACGGATGAGGAAACAACACAGACGTCTGATTACGTGGAGACTGTGACGGATAAGGCACAATTTCTTGTAAAGATTACTTACGGTATCGATTCCCTGGTCAGCTACAATAGCAATACGCCGGTACAGGTGACGATAACGAATCAGGGAGAGGATTTTACTGGCGAGGTGACATTGACTGTTATCCGGGAGTATGCCAAGAATTACGGCTATGGAAATGATATCAGCATTCCTGCGGGAACCACCAAGAGCGTGTTTATGACGGTACCGGCAAATGCCAGCTATACCAACTGTGCCGTGAGGATTTTGGACGAAAAGGGTCAAATCGTATATGAGCGCAATATTATGAGCAACATGAATATGGATATGGGCGGCACGATTGTCGGTGCCATTTCTGACGATTATGCGGCGCTGAATTACCTTGACGGCATGGTTGTGAATACTTCGGGAAATATTTATGAGTTTAGATTGGGACAGATGACAGAGGATAATATGCCGGATATTGTTTCGGCGTTAAGCGGCTGCAAGCTGATTGTGATTGACAATTATGATACCTCCAAGCTCTCTGATGCCCAATATCAGGCGCTTCGCCAGTGGGTGGAGAACGGAGGCGTTTTGCTGCTCGGTACTGGTGCCGATTATAATAAGGTGCTTTCTAAGTTTAAGGATGATTTTGTGTCCGGCAGTATCGGCACATTATCCAAAGAAAGTGTAAATATGGGCAGTGTATTTATGGACGCTGCACTGGCAGATCAGAATCAGGAAACGGTGGGAGAGCAGGACAAAGAGGCGACAGAAGCGAATGTCCAGGAAGAGTCGGATACAGAAGCGCCGGATGAGGCGGCGGAAACGGATGTGCAAGAAGAGCCGGATACAGAAGCACCGGACAAAGAGGAATCGGATATTGATATCCAGCAGCCACAGGAGGTAGCCGCAGAGTTTGGAGAAACATTAACGCTGGATGTGCTGGATATTTCCGTGGACGGCGGCACGCCGGTAGAAGACGTGGCAGAGGGTAAGCTTTTCATTGAAAAGCCGATGGGAATCGGCAAAGTTATTATTTGCAAGACCAGTCTGAGCATGGAGCCATTTGCGGACTATGGCAACAATGCCGGCGTCATCGCCAATCTATTAAATGCAGTGCTGACCAGAGATATTATGAATGTTTTTAACGGTGCCACAGGCGGTGCAGGGAAGTTGTACCTAAACAGTGGGCTGACGGATGCTGCGAATACCAGCACGATGCCAAATCCTTTGAAGTTTATGATATTATTCATTATATATATTCTTGTGGTGGGACCGGGCGTGTATCTGTTCTTAAAGATGAGGGATAGGAGCAAGGCTCTATGGATTGTGATTCCGGCAACGGCTTTGATTTTTACCGTGGGCGTATATGTAATCAGCATTAATGATACCGTGCGGACCCCGATAATAAGCAGCTATTCTATTGAGCAGTATGAGGAAGGCTCTAAGACCGTTTTCTCTGCTTTTGCAGTGATGAATCCGAAAAGTATGCCATATGAGGTGAATTTAAAGAGCATTTATTCCAACGTGCAGCCGATAGAAAACGATTATTATTATAATTCATATATCAATAATGGCGGGGCGACCTGCGTGGTAAAGGAGACGGTGGATCACACCGTGCTGAAGATGAGCAAATCCCAGGCATTTACAGAGATGTATATGCAGGCGGAGGCTACCATTCCGGTAGAGGAGAATATTGATTTGGATATTCAGGCGTACAGGGACGGCTTCAGCGGCACCATTACGAATAATCTGACCCATGACCTGACACATGTGGTTGTGATACTGGGCGGGTTTGCCTCCTATTTTGAGCGGATTCCTGCGGGCTCCACCCAGGAGATAGCAAAGGACAGCAGCCAGCAGGTGATTTATGACACTTATGAGCTGACTGATAAGTTTTTAAATCGGCAGGCATATACCAACGACAGGAAAAATTACGATAGGCTAAATTACATGGGACAGGTGCTTACCAATTGGTTTTATCAGCTAGAGACCGGTCAGGGTATTGTGGCGGGCTATGAGGAGAACGCCGAGGTGAATATGTCGGAAGACCAAAAGGTAAAGGAATACAGTCTTGTGCTGGCTGCAAAGCAATTTGAGGTACAATACAAGGATTTGAAGGGTGAGTATATCAGAAATATTCATACGGAATGTCTGGATAGTTCAAATTATGATTGGGATACCACATACGGTTATATGTGGGATCCTCAGGAGATTATTGCAGAGTATGATTTTGGAGATGTGCAGATTACGGAGCTTTATTATTTGGGTGTTCCAAATCAGCAGATGAGTTCCCAGGAGGTGGACTGCTTCATCTTTAACCCTAAAACCGCAGACTGGGAGCAAATCTTTACCGGGACCGAAACGGTGTTTGACATCAGAGACTATTTTATAGATGAGGATAAAAGCCGGATACAGATGCGGTATGCTGTAAAGGCCGGCGGGTATGGTAGCGATAACTATTACATTCCGACCATCGGGGGAGGTGAAAACTAATGCTGGAAATCAGAAATCTTGTAAAAAATTATGGTAAATTTCAGGCGTTGAAGGGGATTAACCTGCATATTGAGCGGGGAGAGATTTTTGGCTTTATCGGTCCGAACGGTGCAGGGAAGACCACAACTATGCGAATTGTATGTGGGCTGCTGCAGGCCACTGCCGGCGAGGTGTATGTAGATGGCATTGACGCTTTAAATGAACCGAACCGCATCAAGCGGAAGGTCGGGTATGTACCGGATTTCTTCGGCGTCTATGACAACCTTAAGGTTATGGAGTATATGAATTTTTTTGCCTCTATGTATGGGTACAGGCCGAAGGAGGTGTCGGAGTCCATACACGGGCTTTTGGAGCTGGTGAATCTGGCTGATAAGGAAAATGCCTATGTGGACGGTTTATCCCGCGGCATGAAGCAGCGGCTTTGTGTTGCAAGGGCACTGATTCATGACCCTGAGCTTTTGGTGCTGGATGAGCCGGCGTCGGGGCTGGATCCGAGGGCGAGATATGAGTTGAAGGAAATATTGAAAAATCTAGGGGATATGGGAAAGACAATCATTATTTCTTCTCATATTTTACCGGAGTTGTCGGAAATGTGTACCAGCATTGGCGTTATGGAAAAGGGAAATCTCATCATGTCCGGCAATGTGGAGGAGATTATGCAGCGCTCTAAGGGTGTTGCGCCTCTGCACATTGAGGTTGTGAAGAATGAGGAGACGGCAGTCCGTATGTTGAAAGAATGTCCGGCGGCAGAAAAGGTATCTATCAGAGACAATAATATCGTGGTGACCTTTGACGGAGACGACCTGGCGGTGGCAGATTTAATACGCCAGCTTGTAGAACAGGAAGTGGGCATATGCAAGGTGTTCCGTGAAAAAGGAAATCTGGAAAGTGTATTTTTAGAGATTACGGAACATGTACAGGAAGGAGGAAAGGTACAATGATGATGAATCCAATACTTAACAAGGAGTTGACGGTTGGCTCCCGTTCCATAAAAATGTCGATTCATTTGATGCTTTATAACCTGATACTGGGTGGGATTGCCATTATTACGCTGCTAATCCTCCGGGAAGAAAGCGCATACGGCGGTGCAGACTATCAGTCCCTTATGGCTCTGTTTCCGATTCTTGCCACATTACAGTGCTTTATCATATTGTTTATGATTCCGGTTCTCACGGCATCCTCCATCGCAGGGGAGCGGGAGCGCCAGACGCTGGATGTCATGCTGACAACGCCAATCAGCGCATTTTCTATTGTGCTGGGCAAGGTGTTTTCTGCTATGGCGCAGGTGCTGATGTACGTGCTTTCCTCCATTCCGATTATGTCGTTGGCATTTATTATCGGCGGTATGTCCTGGAGCTATATACTTGGCTTTATCGTCATGGTTATTTATGCCTCCTTTTATGTGGGAGCTGTGGGCGTCTACTGTTCGGCGAAGAAGAAAAAGACAATTGCATCGGTGATTTCAAGTTTTATTTTTATCGCAGCCAGCATGGTGGGAACGGTTGTAGGCTTTTCAATTTGTATAGGCATTATTCAGAGTCAGTATTATGCAACTTATAATGGCAACGGATACACCGGGACATTGAATTATGGTCTGACTCCGCTGTGGATGCTGTTTAATCCTGCAGTTCCGGTGGCAAATTATGTTTGTCACGCCTTTTTCGGTTACAGCATAGCCGATTTGGGTGCCTCGGGAAAGGATAATTTGCCGGCATCCATGTATTTTCTGACGCAGCACTGGAACGTGTTCGGTGTGATTGTGAATATTTTGGTTGCTTTCTGGTTTATTCGGAGAGCGGCGAAAAATATCAATCCGTTAAAAAAAGTAAAGAGCAAGAAAAATCAGGGATAAGATTCCGGACGGGAGGTTGATGCGTTTGCAGGCGTTGGATGATTTTATTAAAAAGAAAATACAGGAGGCCAGGCGGCGGATTACCATGGTGCTTCTGGCGGATTATCTGCTTTTGGGACTTACTGTGGGCATGGGCGCTGCAGCGCTCATTATGGTGATTACCCTGTTTGTTCCGGTGTATTACGCACCGATTTTGGCCGCTGCGTCAGTGGTGTTAGGACTTATCACCGGCTTTGTCATAACTCTTGTAAAGAGACCGGATATGAGACGTTCTGCTTTGCTGTTGGACAGCAGGGGGTTTTCGGAGCGTGTTATTACCGCCTATGAGAGGGCAGGGAAAGAGGATGCGTTTTCCATGCTCTTAAAGCAGGATACAAAGGAGAAAATGACTGGCTTTCGGGCAAAAAATGCATTTCCTATGAAGCCCGTCGCAAAGCGGTTGGCTGTATTTTGCATACTGGCAGTGGTTCTTTGCGTGTCAGGGCTAATAGATTCGCCGGCAAGGAAGCAGGCAAGGCAGAACCATGCGATTGCCATGGAGGCGAAGAAGGAAGCGGAGAAGCTTAAGGATGCCCTGGAAAAAATCGAAAAGCAGGAGGAATTATCTGCACAGGAGCAGGAGGAGTTAAAGGAGCTGTTTGAGGAAGCCAAAAAGGAGTTTAAGGAAGCACAGTCCTCTGAGGAGCTTGAGAAAGCAAAGGAACGGCTGGCAAAAAAAATAGAGCAGGAAATGAAAGAGCTGCTTGCTGAGGATAAAAAGGATACTGCCCGTGCACTTTTAGATATGGCAATGGAGATGAACCCGGATCTTTCCGAGGAGGAAAAAAAGCAAATTTCCGAGGCATTAAATGAGCTTTCAGAGCTTTCCGAGGATGTGAAGGATGCCTTGGAGCAGGCAAAAAAAGATGGGCTGGAAAGCTTGTCTGAGGAGGAGCTTGCAGAGCTTTCCGCAAAGCTTGCTGAGGCGGCGGCAAAACTGACGGACGAGGAGCTGGCGGCAGCGCTCAGCAAGGCTGCATCTGCGATGTCAGCAGAGGATTTAGAGTCTGCGTTAGCGGCACTTTCTGATGCTCAGGGCGATATGATAGCAGCGGCATTAGACGGTGACGGCACCATGTCCTTGGCGGGTTTAGGCTCCGGCACAGGTAACGGACAGGGTGCGGGAGCAGGAAATGGAGGCAGCGGACAGGGTACAGGTGCAGGCTCAGGAACCGGTGCGGGGGACAGCAGCGGCGGGGGCTGGTATAATGGCGGCAGCCAGGGCAGTCAGTCTCAGGAGACTTATGAGGGTGATTATGTGTCAGTGCCGGAAAATTATCAGGACAATGATAATCTCACAGGGACGCCGACCGATGGTGACAGTTATATACAAGAGGGAGGCCCTTCCGTTACATGGGATGGTATCAGGATGGATTACCAGAAGGTGATAAGGGATTATCAAAAAAGGGCATATGAACGGATGGAGAGCGGGAAATATCCGGTGGATTATCAGGATGCAATCCGGGAGTATTTTGAGAACCTGAATAAATAGCGCAGGTGTTTTGTGACATGTTTTATGAAGGAGGAAGTATGGAAAATCAACAGGAACTAACAGAAATTATAGATAAAATTCATGCCTGTGAGCAGGAGATTGGCAAAGCCATTATCGGCCAGAGGGATATTGTAAGGCAGGTGATGCTGGCGATTTTAGCTGATGGCAACGTGCTCCTGGAGGGTGTGCCGGGACTTGGAAAAACCCAGTTGGTAAAGACGATTTCCAATGTGCTTTCTATGAAATTTTCCAGAGTTCAGTTCACCCCGGATTTGATGCCGGCGGATGTGACGGGTACAAATTTGATTATTAAGGAAAATGATAAAAACACCTTTCAGTTTGAGCCGGGACCGATTTTTGCCAACATTGTGCTGGCGGATGAGATTAATCGTGCAACGCCTAAGACGCAGTCGGCGCTGCTAGAGGCAATGCAGGAAAAAACAGTGACGGTTGGCAAGGAAACCTATGAGCTGCCGCAGCCCTTTATGGTGTTGGCAACCCAAAACCCGATTGAGAATGAGGGCACTTATCCCTTGCCGGAAGCGCAGCTTGACCGTTTCCTGTTCAAGCTGAATGTGGATTTTCCCACAAAGGAAGAGCTGAAGGCGATTATGGATGTCACGATAACGAACCGGACCGTAGAGCTTAGCGCGGTCATGGGTGGGGATGAAATCATAAAAATGAGAACAATGATTAAAGATATGCCGATTGCGGATGCTGTGATGGACTATGCCCTGTCCATCGTGGTGGCAACTCACAGCGAGCTTTCCGAAGCCCCGGAGGTGGCAAAAAAGTATATCACTGCCGGCGCCAGTCCCCGTGCAGCCCAGGCAATGATTAAGACGGCCAAGGCGCGGGCATTGATGGAGGGGCGCTTCAATGTTGCCTTTGAGGATATTGATTTTGTGGCATATCCGGCTTTGCGGCACCGTATTATTTCTAATTTTGATGCCCTGTCCGAGGGGATTTCCAATGATGACATCATCCGGGAAATTCTAGAGGGTATACAGCCGGTGTAATCAATGTTGTTTACAGGCAAATTTTTGATAAACAGGAGGCGTCATGTCCGAGAAAATATTTGATGACGATTTTTTCCAAAAACTGAATACGCTGAAATTGTCCTTGAATATGCGCTTAAACCAGGGAATGAGCGGTGCCAGGAAATCTGGTGCGAAAGGAACCTCCGTGGAATTTTCTGATTTCCGGGAGTATATGTTAGGGGATGATATCCGGCGGATTGACTGGAATGCCTATGGCAGAATGGATAAGCTGTTTATCAAGCAGTTTATGGAGGAGAAAGAGGGCATTTACCATATTTTCCTCGATACGAGCAAATCCATGGATTATGGGGAACCCAAAAAGTCCCGTCTGGCAATGCAGCTTGCGGGAGCAATATCTTATCTTGTGTTAAATAATCTGGATAGGGTTTACGTAACACGGGTGCAGGAGAATTCCTTAAGCGAAGGCAAGGGGCTTTCCGGCAGGAATTCTTACAAGCGGATTTTAGCGGAGCTTGGACAGGTTAGTTTTGATGGAAAAACTACACTGAACCGTTCTATTATGTCAAGAAATATAAAAGGTCGGGGCTGCAGCGTGATTATCAGTGACTTTTTAGACCCGGCGGGCATTGAGCCGCTGCTTCGCTATTTGAAATACAAAAAGCAGCAGATTGTACTGATTCAGGTGCTTGCCAGGGAGGAAGTGACCATAGACAAAGAGGGCAGTTTAAACTTGATTGACAGTGAGACCGGCGATATTGTCCGGGTGACGGTCAACAGAAGAATGATAGAAACCTACAATGAACAGCTTGAAAAGCATCGCCATCAGCTTTCCCTGCTGGCAAAGCGTTATGAGGCGGGCTATATAGAGGCGGTTGCTGATGAGTCGATTGACAAGGTACTGTTTACGGGAATGCAGTCGGCGGGGTTTGTGGTGGCAAAATAATATGATGCCAGGGTCAAAATACCTTTTAGCCCTAACATCATGATATATAAAAGAGGGAAAAAGAATGAGTGTAATAAATTTATGGCCCCTGTTTTTGATTCTTTTGGTTCCTGTTATTATTCTGCTCTATATTCTAAAGCAGAAGGGAACGGACGAAGAAGTGGGGTCTACCATGCTGTGGCGGGAAACCATCAGGAATACTGAGGCGACAACCCCTTGGGAAAAATACAAGCATAATATATTGATGTATCTGCAGATTGCGACAGTGCTGCTTTTGGCGTTTGCTTTGATGGCGCCGTTTTTGAAGCAGGGCGGCAGGGATTTTTCCCAGGTTATCCTGGTATTGGACAACAGCGCAAGCATGAATTCCATATATGATGGGGAGCGGACCCGCTTTGAGGAGGCAAAGGCAAGAGCCAGAGATTATATTGACAGCCTCAATGAGAACTGTGCCATTACCATTATCAGTGCAGTTGGTGGCGGCGAGATATTGGCATCCAATTTGGTTAACAAGCAGGCTGCCAAGGCGGTGCTTGCAGATATGCGCTGTACGGAGCTTGCTGGTACATTAGAGGACTGTAAACACATGGTACAGTCCGTGTCGGCCCAGTGGAAGCAGTATGGAATTACCATGTTTACGGACGCCCCGGTGGTGCTGGATAATATGGAAGCGACAGTAGTAAATTTGAGCACTGAGGGCGAGAACATGGCGGTGAATTATGTGAGCTACGGCGTCAATGACGACGGCACTCTGACCGTGCTTGCAAAGATATCAAATTTCGGTGCAGTAGACGGCAGCAGAGAGATAAATTTGTACGGTGATGATACTCTGCTGGATATACAGAATGTGACGGTGCCCGCAGGGGATTCTGCCGTAATTTATTTTGAGGGGATTTCTTTTAACGGCGCTTTGCTTGAGGCGGAGATTAACGAAAAGGACATGCTGCCAAATGACAATACGGCAGGCGTGGTTGTCAACAGCAACGGGATGAAGCGTGTGCTTTTAGTAACCGGCGGCAATACATTTATAGAGAAGGCGTTGTCTGCTGTCTCGGGTCTGGATTTATATAAAACCACGGATCTTTCTGTCATCGGCAAAAACGAATCCTTCGATTTATATATTTTTGATAATGTGATGCCGGAGAGTCTGCCGGATAGTGGGAATGTTGTGTTTTTGAATCCTGAAAGCAGCGATGCCGTTACTGTGGAAGAGGAACAGGAGGGCGTAAAACTGTCCTTTGCACCCTCTGATTTATCGGCTTACTTAGAGGAGAGCAGCTTTGGTGTCAACCATGCCAGAGTGCTTGCACGTCCTGCATGGGCGACCACTTGTTTAACCAGCGGGACCGACTG
>CAMWOF010000041.1 GCA_947175805.1 uncultured Clostridiaceae bacterium | reverse complement strand
GATTTGGCTTATGGATGCATATTCAGATAATATTATCCGCTGTTCCGGAAATGATGTGTATCAGAAGGGAAGCTGGTCAAATCTGAAACTCGATAAGAAACGAATTGAGGAGTTCTCAGAATATCGGGCATGGGAAGATCTTATGCGCAGCGGAGAACCTCTTGCGGCATTGACCTATACGATTGACGAGATCAGCTATACACAGGTTTTTGAGTCTATTGATTTCATGGAGGGCTGGAGCGTGGTCGTTCGTGTTAAAAGCTCGGCGTTGTCCGGTGCACTGTCGCTGTTTAGATGGGCCACGGTGCTGTTTTCGCTGACGTTGGTACTCGCCTCAGGCATTCTGCTGATGCTCAGTCACCGCCGTGAGTCTAGGGAAAAGGAACTGTTTGCAAATCTTTCTATTTATGATCCGCTGACAAATGTAATTAACCGACGGGCATTTGAGTACTCTGCGGCGGCAGCTGTCAAGGGCAGTGAGCGGGGCGCCGGCGCACTGATGTTCTTTGATGTGGATTATTTCAAGCAGGTCAATGATAAATACGGGCATGATGCGGGCGATTTCATTTTGGTGGAATTTGCAAAGCTGCTGGTGAAGCATTTCGGCGAGTGCGGTCTGGTATCCCGCTATGGCGGCGATGAGTTTGTGGTACTTGTGAAGGGACTTGCCCGGAGCGATGTGAGTAAGCGGGTGGAAGCGCTGCGCGTTGAGTGCCGTCAGGTGAAGCTGACGGAGGAACAGTGTCCAAATCATGATTTTGAATTGCATTTCAGCTGCGGTATAGCGGCATATCCGGAGCATTCCAAGGATTTCCGGGAATTGACTAAATGTGCAGACAACGCTCTGTATTCGGTTAAGAAAAACGGCAGAAACGGCTACGGCTGGTATGATGTGAATCATGAATGAAAAAATCCCCGATTGCTTTTTGGTAGTCGGGGATTTATGCTTTCTGCTGTTTATATATTTGTACTATTGACAAAAAGGGGAAATACTTCTAATCTAAAGAATGGGAAGTTTTCTAAGTAATAAATGCGGTTTGATATGCCGCATGGTAAAAATACATTGCTAAAAGGAGTATATCTAGATGAAGACACCATTTGTTACAAAGATTCAGGTAGAGAAAATAGCAGAGCAGTATCCAACCCCGTTTCATCTATATGATGAGCGAGGAATTCGGGAAAATGCGCGTCGGTTAAAGGCGGCATTTTCGTGGAACTCCGGGTTTAAAGAATATTTTGCAGTGAAGGCGACGCCAAATCCGACGATTCTCAAGCTTTTGCGCGAGGAGGGCTGCGGAACGGACTGCTCATCCATGACAGAGCTTATGATGTCGGAGCGCTGTGGCTTTTCAGGGACGGAGATTATGTTTTCCTCCAATGATACACCGGCGGAGGAGTTTGTAAAAGCAGATGCATTAGGTGCAACGATTAACCTGGACGACATTACCCATATTGATTTTTTGAATAAGCATGTAGGGATTCCGAAGAGGATATCCTGCCGCTTTAATCCGGGCGGTGTGTTCTCGTTGGGGACGGATATCATGGACAATCCGGGAGATGCCAAATACGGCATGACAAAGCCCCAGCTTATGGAGGCATATAAGAAGCTAAAAACCCTGGGTGCCGAAGAATTTGGCATGCATGCATTTCTTGCCAGCAATACCGTGACTAACGAATATTATCCCACTCTGGCGAAGATATTGTTTACGCTGGCGGTGGAGATAAAGGAGCAGACTGGTATCTGCCTGAGTTTTATCAACCTATCCGGTGGTATTGGGGTTCCTTATACGCCGGATAAGGAGCCGAATGATATTGTAGCCATTGGCGAGGGCGTGCACAGGGTATTTGATGAGGTGCTGGTGCCGGCCGGGCTTGGCGATATCAGCATTTATACCGAGCTTGGCAGATTCATGCTGGCGCCCTATGGGCATTTGGTGACAAAGGCGGTGCATGAGAAGCGCATTTACAAGCATTATATTGGTGTGGATGCCTGTGCGGTGAATCTGATGCGGCCTGCCATGTATGGGGCGTACCATCACATCACGGTTTTGGGCAAAGAGGATGCCCCATGTGACCACCGGTATGATGTGAGCGGCTCCCTCTGTGAAAATAACGACAAGTTTGCAGTGGACAGGATGCTGCCTGAAATTGAGATAGGAGATTATCTGGTTATCCACGACACTGGCGCCCACGGCTTTGCCATGGGATATAATTATAATGGCAAGCTAAAGTCGGCAGAGCTTCTGCTTAAAGAGGACGGATCTGTAAAACAGATTCGGCGGGCGGAGACGCCGGAGGACTATTTTGCAACCTTAGAGGGCTTCTGGGACTAGTACCAGCCATGGCTATAGATAAGGGGGTGTTTGCGGTTGGCAAAGCGTTTGGCGTTGATGCTGCTTAGAAATTTAATTTATCTTCCGGTTATCTTTGTGAAGCTGATGTATTATGCAAAAACGAAGAAGGTAAGCGAGGAGAAAAAATACAGTCTGATTCGCGTGATAGGGGAGCGGGGCTGTAAAAAGGGAAATGTGACGGTGCATGGATATGGTTTGGAAAACCTGCCCGCTGAGTCCGGCTACATTATGTTCCCTAATCATCAAGGGCTGTTTGACGTGATGGGTTTGGTATATTTAAATCCGACTCCCTTTGGCGTTGTCATAAAAAAGGAGGCATATGATGTATTTCTTCTCAGGCAGCTGGTTCAGACCATGGGTGGACTGTTTATAGATAGGGAGGATCCGAAAGAGGGCATGAAGGTGATCAATGAGATGGCGAAGCAGGTCAGGGAAGGACGGAATTTCCTGATATTTCCGGAGGGCACCCGCTCAAAGCAGGGAAATCGCCTGGGCGAGTTCAAGAGTGGGAGCTTTAAGGCGGCGACCAAGGCAAAATGTCCGATTGTGCCGATAGCCATCATCGACTGCTACCTTCCCTTTGACACCAATTCCACAAAAAAGGTGGATGTGCAGCTTCATGTGCTGCCGCCGATTACGGCAGAGGAATATCAGGGGATGAAGACTGCCCAGATAGCAGATATCGTGAAGGCTCGCATTGAGAAAGTGATTGCAGAGAATGAAAATAACTTTAATGTGTTATGAGAATGGTAAATAGGCATTTGCCAAACTTGCATTTACCCATTGATATACTGTGCAATATGACAGTTTGATGCAGGGTCGCTTGCGCTTAGCTGCTGCTCATAACGGTACATAGGCTTGTAAAATACACAAGCCAAATACCGATGGCATCAGATATCCCTGCGAACAAACTGTCATAATTGCACAATCAAATTGCATTTATAGACGAGTTTGGCAAATCCCTAAGAATGATAAGCAGAAAAGAGGAATGAAAATGTATAACCCAAAATCTATGCGGGCGGAGGAATTTATCTGCCATGAAGAGATTGAAGATGTGCTGGCATATGCCAAGGAGCACAGGGAGGACAGGGCATTAATTGAAGAGATTTTGAAAAAGGCAGAGGAGATGAAAGGAATTTCCTATCGGGAGGCGGCGGTGCTGTTAGATTGTCCGATACCGGAAATCAACGAGCGGATTAACCTGCTGGCAAAGCGCATTAAGCAGGAATTTTACGGTAACCGTATTGTCATGTTTGCGCCGCTTTATCTGTCGAATTACTGTGTGAATGGCTGTGTATACTGTCCTTACCATGCAAAGAACGGTCATATCTCCAGAAAGAAGCTGACCCAGGAGGAAATTAGAAATGAGGTCATTGCCCTGCAGGATATGGGGCACAAGCGGCTTGCCATCGAGTCGGGAGAGGATCCGGTAAATAATCCTATAGAATACATTCTGGAAAGCATAGATACCATTTACAATGTACACCACAAAAACGGCGATATCCGCCGGGTGAACGTCAACATTGCAGCGACCACAGTGGAGAATTATAAAAAATTAAAGGATGCCGGCATTGGCACCTACATTTTGTTTCAGGAGACCTACCATAAGGACAGTTACGAAAAACTGCATCCAACAGGCCCAAAGCACGATTATGCCTACCACACGGAGGCGATGGACAGAGCTATGGAGGGCGGTATCGATGATGTAGGCTTAGGTGTTCTATTTGGGCTGGAAACCTACCGCTATGAGATGGTAGGGCTTTTAATGCACGCAGAACATTTAGAAGCGGTACATGGCGTAGGCCCTCATACCATCAGTGTGCCGAGAATCCGCCATGCGGATGATATTGATCCGGCAGCCTTTGATAACAGTATTGATGATGATACATTTGCAAAGCTTGTAGCTGTGATTCGGATTGCGGTGCCATACACCGGCATGATTGTGTCCACAAGGGAGAGCAAGGCTACAAGAAAACGGGTGTTAGAGCTTGGTATTTCCCAAATCAGCGGCGGTTCAAGAACCTCCGTAGGCGGTTATGTGGAGGAGGAGCCGGAGGAGGACAACAGCGCACAGTTTGACGTCATTGACAACAGAACATTAGATGAGGTTGTGGCATGGCTTATGGAGCTTGGCTATATACCGAGCTTTTGTACCGCCTGCTACCGGGCGGGAAGAACCGGCGACCGTTTTATGTCCCTGTTAAAGAACCGGCAGATTATCAACTGCTGTCATCCGAATGCCCTGATGACCTTGCAGGAATATTTGATGGACTATGCGGGCGAGAAGTCAAGAGCCCTTGGCGGGCCATTGATTCAGAAGGAATTGGAGCGAATTACGAATCCGGCGGTCAAGCAGAAGGCAAAGGAGAATATCGAGGCAATCAAGAGCGGGCAGAGGGATTTTCGGTTTTAGGTAAATCCGGCAATATATAATTGAGCCTTAATGTAATACACGTTAGTATTACATTAAGGCTCTTTTTTTATCCATATCTTGTCGGTGAGCGCAGGAAATGTGATATCTGTATATATATCGTAGACTATGAACTATTGTTCATATTGAAGTGAATGTGAAAACATGAGATAATAATTGTGGTCAATCGCGACAATTTTTAGAAAAGCGGCGAAAAAAACAGGTGTTTATCTGTAAAAAAGTCAATGTACGGATTTACATTGTAGGATAAGGGAGGAGGATAGAATGATGCACAAAAGAAAAATTGCTACCATAGTGCTATGTGTGATACTGCTGTTAAATGTCATACCCGTATATGCCATAGAACAGGATGAACGGCTGGGCATTATTTCAGACAGCAGGCAAAGGGCTGTCGTATGGCTTGCTGCTACGGAGACAGCAGATGGGATGTGGGGAGATACAACTCTTTGCAATGACACCTGCAGTGTATATGCAGTGTTGCAATATGAAAAAAACCAGGCTGAAAGTGCTTATTTTGAGCAACAGGGAATAGAGAATAAAAATGTAGACGAGCTTGCACATTTTACATGGGCAACTGGTGATGAATTATTTCTTGAGGCAATGTTGCAGCAGCAAAATCCGGACGGAGGTTTTGGTTTTACCAATGCATATACCAGTGATGTCTATGATACTGCACTGGCATTGATGGCAATAGCGTCGGTTCAACCGGTACATAATGATGCAGATGCGGGCACTATATATGCAGATAATGTTATGCAGATGGTTTCTTATCTTGCCAGTAAGCAATGCGCAGATGGTGGCTTTTCCTATAATGATAATATGGAGTCTGACGGGGCATTATCAGCAGATATTGGTATAGCATTACTTGCATTAGGGATTGATAATGAGTTGTATACAAAGCTTGATACCTTCTGTCTGGCGGCATACACAGGGGATTTTTCTGAGACCTTTTTTGCTAGTCAGGCAAGGCTTGCAAGATATCTGTATATGCGCGGCATTATTCCGGATGCAGCTTTGGCAGAAGAGGCAGTGGCTGCTGTGCAGGGGAAAGATGGCAGTATATATGCAGACATAGAAGATACCATGCAGTTTATCTTGCTGCAGGAGGCTATAACAGATTATCATACATTAAAGCTTCAGGAGGTTTCCCTGTATATAGAAGCGGACAGCTATGTGTTAGAGGCTTCAAAGGAGCAGACGGTAAATCTGGAGACCACCATTTCCTACCAGACAAATCAGCAGGTAGAGGGTACTCTGTACTATACGCTGTTAGAGGATGGGGAGAGCATCCTGGCATGGGAGAGTCCGGCTTTGTTGATACCGGAACAGGAGAGCACACCGCTTGTGAGCAGCTTTGCTGTTACCGCAGGGGAGGATTCCACATATGAATTGCATGCCCGACTTGTATTATCTGGGGATGAAGAGGCGATTGCGGAGAAAACTGTGGAATTTTCTGTCCACGTTACGCAGAGTGAAGACCTTGTATTGCAAGGGACGGTAGATATGGGAGAAGATTATGGTGTGCATTTGTCATGGAACGATATATCGGATGGAGACAACCGCTATGGCTACCGTGTGTTCCGCAAAAAGGGTGACAGTGAATGGGAGACCAGGTCGACATGGGATGGAAGTGAGAAGGTAAAGGTTCTTAATGTATATCCACCATCTGCAAATTATCTGAAATTATGGATGAACACTACAATTAATACTTCGGAAGAAATTGCCAGCAGAGGTGTGTTAGAGATTGATGAAGTGTCATTTCCATTATATAACAAAACACCGGATGATTATCTGAAGGATAAAAATGGAAATTACAGGTATGATGTTATCATGATTGGAAGTTCTGACTGTAATGGTGGATGGGATTTATCGGATACAGCATATCAGGCGACACTTGCTTTTACAGAGACAGGAAGGGGAATTCTTTTTGGACATGATTCGGTTGTAGATAATCCATCACACGTCCATCGGAATCTTGCGAAATTTGGAGAACAATTAGGTATTACTTATTATAAGTCTGCTTCAGGGGCATGTGGAAACAAAGTGGAGGTTATAAATAACGGATTTTTGACCAGTTATCCGTGGAAACTGACCGGAACCATGAATATTCCATATGCGCATTCATCTGCTCAGTTCATTGATACAACACTGACAAATCCTGCTACAAAATGGATGCGTTTTCAGGGCTATGATGCAGATGATGATGCCTACCTGTTTACCAGGAACCAGTATGCCATGATACAGACCGGGCATAGCAACGGACAGGCGACAGATGATGAGCGTAAAATCATGGCAAATACATTATTTTATCTAAAGCAGTTTACAGACAAAACCAGTGCAACGGATAAATCCTTTTATGATGAAGCAGCACCGGAAGTGACCGGCATATCGGAAATGACAGCGGACAGCAGGGTAACGATCCAGGCGACAGATAAAGGGACACTTTACCAGTATTATGTGGAGGCTGTAAATGCCGGAGCAGGAGAAAACAATTCTTCCAATATAGTAGAAGCAGAGGCTTTGTCCGGCATCTGCGGGTTTATTATCGGAACCAGTGATAATGAGGAAATGATGGAAGGGCTTCTTACCTATGATGAAGAGGGGAATCTTACATCCGAGGTTCTTCCGGCAGATGGGGGAAGTCTGGAATACACAATACAGGGTGTTGAACCGGGACAGAGCACATATCTGCATATTTATGCTGTGGATTATGCAGGAAACGTCAGCGAGGAGGCTGTGTACCAGATTACGCTGGCGAAGGCAGAAAAGGAATATTTCAAGCTGCCATATGCCTTGTTTGCAGGGGAAAAGGAGGTACAGCTCTACTGCTCGGAAGCAAACATTGCAAGTGATATTTATGGTGCAGAGACTTTCCGGTTCCAGGGAAGTACAATCCATATGCCGGGCACGGTTTCCACAACAGGAGACCTGTCGATTGCAGGCGGTATACTGGATATTGCGGAGAAGCTTGAAGGTGTTGAGACACAACAGCTCCCAGACTATATGCCCATTATCTTAAGCGATATGGAGGCAGAGGGTGATCCGTTAGAGGTGTTAAATGCCTATAACAGTACAGATATCATAACCCCGACTATATGCAAAACAACCACCGGTGCATGGTGTAACAATGTGACGTTAGCTGCCAGTCTGGTATCCGGTGATACGGTATCCTTTAATGCCAATACCATTACATGTGGAGAAGATACCCCTGTTGTATTAGGCTCAGAAAATGGGGATATCCGTATACAGGCAACGAAGTTTGGCGGCAGCGGTCTTATCTATGCGCCAAACGGGACGGTTACCATTAATGTGTCAGAATTCAATTATACGGGAAGTATTGTGGCAAAACGGATTGTGATACAGGCAGGCTACTATAATCAGAATCAATAGAGGGGAATACAGATGATGGAGAAATATAATCCGGGAAAAAGATGGTATAAATGCTTAGCCATGATACTGGTTATGGCAATGACAATCAGTCTTCTGTCTGGCTGCGGACAAACAGGGAGCGGTAGCTCAGTAGCAGAGACAAAAGAAGTAAGTGCGGAAGCGGTAAAAAAGAATAAGGAAGCAGAGCAGGCAGTGCAGTTAGCCGGCACAAGCCTTGCAGTGCAGTCAGAGGAGACGGAGAAACTCATCGAAGAGCTTGGCAGTGTGATTAACAGTGAGGAAACAGACCGTGCAGGCGCACTGGTGGAGGAGCTGTCAGCAAAGCTGTCGGAAACAGAGGAACAGACGAAAAACTGGCTGGCAGCCCAGCAGGAAATGACAAAGGATTTATCCGGTGAAGCGGCGGAGACATTAAAGGAACGACAGGCGGCATTTGAAAAGGAATTAGAAGAAGGGGAAGCGCAGGCACAGAAGCTGTTAAAGCAGCTTGAAGAAGATATATCCAAGGGGGATATGGAGGCTGCGGGCGTTTCAAGAGAACAGCTGGAAGCGCTGCTTGTGGAGAAGGAAGAGCCGAAGATCTACGGAGATACCCTGCCAAATGAGATAGAGGTACAGGAGGCAGAGGAAGAGGAGTATACAGGAGATACAGAGGAGGCAAAAGCCGCAGGCACCGCTGCCGAAGCAGGGGATGATAAGTTCCTTGTGACAGAGGGAGAGACTGCCTTAAACGAGCGCATCACGGAAAAAGCAGAGGAGCTCGGTTCGCCTCTTGCTGTTTACAATTATCTTAAAAATAACATCGGTTATGAAACCTATTACGGAAGCCGGAAGGGTGCGGCAGGCACCTTCGATGCCATGGGCGGAAACGATATTGACCAGGCAAGCCTGCTGATTGCCATGCTCCGCCACCTTGGTTATCCCGCAGAGTATGTAAAAGGAGATATCCTGCTTACGGAGGAGCAGGCGCTTTCCCTTACCGGAGCGGATACCTTCCGTCATGCGGCAGATGTGTTAGCCGCTGCAGGCACACCGGTTACCCGCCTTACAAGAGGGGAGGAAATCGTCTTTATCCGGATGGAACATGTATGGGTAAGGGCATATGTTCCGTATACGGATTACCGGGGAGCCGGCAATGCAGGCGGGGAATCCCTGTGGATTGATTTGGATACCAGTATCAAGGCATACGAATCCGTAGAAAACATCTATGACACGCTGGAGGAAGAGGGCTATAACGAGGAGCTTAAAAGCCTGGCGGAGAGCGGGGATGCCGCACAGATAGAAACGCTGTTAAACCAGTGGGAAGAAAAGCTTAAGTCCGAAGACTTAAGTGAAACATACACAAGAAAGCGGGTTATCAAAAACGAAGAGGTAAGCTACCTCCCGCTTTCATTACAGTATAAAGTAGAAACAGAAGCCAAAACCTTTGCGCAGGTGGAAAATGCGGCGAAAGACCGTGTCAGCTTCTCTATGAACGGGGACACCCTTGCCAGTTTTACCGCCAGTGAATTACAGGGAAAGAATATTCTTCTGTCCTTCCAGCCTGCAAGTGATGCGGATAAAGAAATCTATGATAGATACAGCAGTATCTTTGACATACCGGCATATGCGGTTTATATGAAACCGGTATTGCTGATAGACAATGAAGTGGCGGCAGAAGGGGAAGCGTATCTGGAATCCACCCTCGGAACAAGGGGAAGCTTTACGATTAACCTGACCTCCGGCGGTAAGAATACGAGTGTAACCAATGACATCACCACAGGCTCCATGTATGCGGTGACCTTGGACAGCCAGAGCATCACAGCAGAAGAATTACAGTCGGTATATGACGAAGCGGCGGCATTAAAAGACAGTGTGACAGAGGAGAATGTCTACAGCGAGGAATACCTTGGAAAGATGCTGAATCTTGCCGGAAAGCTTTACTTTGCCCAGCTGGATATCGCAGATACTATAGCGGCAGATATGTATGATGTATCTGTGACGAGAAACCTGAGCGAGGGTATCACCGGATATGAGGTGCGGACAAACACCTTATATGGCAGGGTAACCAGCCTGAGTGAGGGAAGCCTGTACATAGACGTGGACACGGACAGCCATAGTGTGGTAAGTTTAGAGGGGAAAGAGGATGTGCCGAGGGAGTATATGATGTCCACGGGCATGGTATCTTCTTTGCATGAGAGTACTGTCTGGGAACAGATAACAGGATATGAGAGCGTATCTACTATTTCCATCCTCGTAGAGGCACAGGAGGAAAACATCGATATCCTGCTGATATCGAAGGATAACCTGGATACAGAGCTTGAAAAACTGAATACGGATGAAGCGACAAAGCAGAATGTTATCAATGCGGTGAACAGCGGCAAGGTAGTTACGATTCCGGCAGAGGACGTGGCCATGGTTGACTGGCATGGAACCGGCTACATCATTATGAACCAGCAAACAGGAGTGGGCTCATATATGATATCCGGTGGGCACAACGGAGGAATGCTCAATACAATCATCACAATGACGCTGCTGGCAGGTCTTATGGCATCAGCAGTAAATGGAGTCTTCATAATTGCAGGATTGCTATCCCTGATATCATCAGCGGCAACCATAAACCTGTTTGTAGGTTTTATTATGTCAGCATTGTCTATTGCGGTGCTGTTTATCAATTTCAGAATTGTGGATGGAATGATACAAGATTACTTCTATTTTCTGGAAACTGGAGACTTAGAAGCAGCGGACAAGATAGCGAAGGAGACGCTAGGTGAAGGTACTACCCTGTTTGTGAATGTGTTGATGATTGTTGTTGCAGAGGCAGTGATTAATGGTGGGGATAGTTCTGATATTTATACAATAAAAGTGGGAACCAGTACAGGAAAAAATCCTTTGGAAAATATTGTATATACAGATAAAGTTAAAGCACAAATGGAGTTGGGGGATTATCATTCATTTCCTAGAGAAGTTGAATCGTTTGGAAACTTGGGAAGGTTACGCCTCTCACAGGAGGAGACGGTGTTACGAGATTATTGATAGAAATAGAAGGTAGTTATTTGGGTAAAGATGGAGTATTTCAGTTTATTATTGAATCTGATGGTATAACATGCAACCACAGATTATTTGTTCCTAGGCATTAAGTAGCTATAGAGAGGGTAGATACAATGGATAGGTATAATTTAATACCGGAAAAATTATTAGAGTTAGCAGTTTCACTAGAGCAGTTTGGTCTCAATGAGTATGCATGGAAAGGTTCGGATATTTATAAAGTAATTCAGGTGTTAGAAAATGCTCATATATCGATTTTAGGAGGGGATGTATATCAACTTGTGGATAATACGATTTTTCAAACATTGGATTCTTGGTATATAAATAAATCACACAATGATAACTTCTATTTAAGAAGTTGTGAAACAGCTAGAGAGTTTATAAGAAGTTATGAGTTAGCTAATAGAGGTAATTATCTATATTCGATTGTCTTTTGTGATGTTTGCACTGATATTTTCGGATATGAAAAGAAATATGAATAAAAGACTTGGTTATTGTTGATTAAGGCATCATCTTGGTGACAATGATGAGTATGATTGGCGGTGCGAGGTGATGTCAAAAGCTAGACTATATAATATTATTTCTGACAAAATTTCTAATAATGAATGTGTAGGTGTCAATTTGTTTTATAGTAAAGGTTCAGAAGGAGTTTCTTTAACAGCATATAGCAC
>CAMWOF010000040.1 GCA_947175805.1 uncultured Clostridiaceae bacterium | reverse complement strand
AAATATCAAAATATGTCTGCTCCTCGCTGTCGCCAATCAACTCCCAATGCTCTAACGCATCCAGATTCGGAAAATAGGTATCCGCCTGATATGCATAATCAATCTTTGTCACATGGGCATACCTGCAATACGGAAGCAACAACTTATAAACCTGCTCCCCACCGCATACATAAACCTCCTCCATATCGCATCCTTTCAAGGCCGCGCCCAATTCCTCCAGAGAATGTACAACCTCGCCGTTCCTCACGGAAAATTCCTGATTTTTAGACAGGATGATATTCGTTCTACCTGCAAGGGGCAGCCCATTCGGAAAGCCTGCCAGCGTTTTTCTCCCCAGCACAATCGTGTGCCCCATGGTGGTTTCCCGAAAAAACTTCTGGTCCTGCGGTATCCTGACCAGCAAGTTATCCTTATATCCAATCGCCCAGTTTTTATCTACAGCAACAATTAATTTCATATTACCCCTCCAAACCTATGTCGGATGCTCCGTAGGCATTCACTTTGCACTACACCGCAATCGGTATATTTTTTATCTGCTCCCCCGCCTGATAATCCTCTATATAAATATCATCAACAGTAAATGCATAAAAATCCTTGATATCCGGATTCAGCCGGAATTTAGGCGCCGGATAAACAGGTCTTTCAATCAGCTCCTTCACAATCTCAATATGGCGGTCATAAATATGCGCATCGGCAATCACATGCACCAGCTCCCCAGCCTCGTAGCCGCATACCTGTGCCAGCATATGTACCAGCACTGCATATTGGACTACATTCCAGTTATTTGCCGCCAGCACATCCTGGGAACGCTGGTTCAAAATGGCGTTCAGCCGGTTTCCGGTCACATTAAAGGTCATACTATATGCACACGGATAGAGATTCATTTCATGGAGATCCTGATGCACATAGAGATTGGTCATAATCCTGCGGCTGTACGGGTTATTTTTTAAATCGTAAATCACCCTGTCCACCTGATCCATCATACCCTCACGGTACTGATGCTTTACGCCTAACTGATAGCCGTAAGCCTTACCAATCGAACCGTCTTCATCTGCCCAGCTGTCCCATATATGGCTGTTTAAATCATGCACATTGTTGGATTTCTTCTGCCATATCCATAAGAGCTCGTCCACTGCCGACTTTACATAAGTCTTGCGCAGGGTGATTGCCGGAAATTCCTGGGACAAATCATATCTGTTCACCACTCCAAATTTCTTTATCGTATAGGCAGACGTTCCGTCCTCCCATTTCGGCCTGACCTTTTCGCCCTCCGTACTGCAACCGTTTTCAATAATGTCTCTGCACATATTGATAAATAATGTATCTGCTGCACTCATAGTTTTCCTTTCTATCTCTCTATATTTTGATTTACAATGCCACAGGCAATTCTTTTTTATTGTACTCTATAGTGCATGAAAATGCCAGTACTTTTCCAATTTTATCAGGGCAAGCGCTTGATATTTTGTTACTTTTAACATTTTAAGCAGACAGACGCTTGCCCTGTGTGTGATATGCCATCTATTTCGGGCACACTTGCGCTCAGTTGCAAACACAGCGGTACATAAGGCAGCAAAAAACACTGCCTAAGTACCGGTGGTTGCAAATGTCCCTGCATGGATGGCATATCACACACAAGACAAGCTGTTAACTGGCAAAACACCATGAAACAGGCATAAGGCGGGTGTAACTGTTTTCCAAAAAGGATATCTGAAAACGTCGGTACTTAGCGAGGGTTTTTCGAGCTTAGTACCGTTGCGTTTGAAGCTAAGCGCAAGCGTGCCTTATTTGGAAAACAGTTGCATCTGCCATCTGTTCGGAAGCAAAATATCAAGCGACTGCCATGCAATTTCACTCATGCCTCTGTTTGCTTATTTTATCTATTATATTAACATTTTGTATCAAACAAGCATTTTCGTTTTCGCAAATGTTATAGTATGATGCTAGAATCAGAAGTAGATAGCAATGCGTGTTTACACGTAAAAAGTATGGAAAACAACATGGAGCGCGGTTATGGACGGTTACTATTACTACACAAATTATTTAAGCCTGAGCATGTATGTGGCGGAGCAGATGAAACGAATGAGGGAAAGCCGTCATTTGCGGCAGGATGATGTGGCAAAACACCTTGGCATATCAAGACAGGCATACAGCAAGCTGGAAAATAATATCACCAATATCAATGTGGATATTTTAGAAAATCTCTGCCACGTTTTCAATGTGGGCATTGCCGATTTCTTCCCTGAGCATCTCCTGGAAAAAAAGCCGCTGTTAAGCGCAGATTCTGAGTCTCTGTCCTACCAGAGTCTTGCCAAAAATTCAGAAATTTCCCATGAAATACAAACCCTGGAAGCGTTAAAGCTAATCTCCGGATATGCCTCCTTATCCCGGACAGACCAGCAGTCCATTCTGGAGTTTATAGACCGAAGGCTGCATTAACGACACTTTTTGTTGTTTTATGTCTTTCGTTTAAAATTATGCATCATGCATATTTCTTTCTCGTTATTTTTGCTAAAATATGCAATACTATTGTATATAGAACAATAGTACCAATTATGATTAACAAGCAATTGCCTATTAATATTGTATTATGTAGACGAGTTTCACAATTGCCTGTTAACATTTTGAGAAAGAGGGGTCAACGATGGAGAATAAAACGCAAAAAACAGGCTCTATTTTAAAATATCTTCGCAAGGACCGGCATCTTATGCAAAAGGAATTATGCTCTCTTTTAAACATTACCGAGCAGGCCTACTCTAATTATGAGACAGGAAAACGTATGCCGGACCCGGTCATGCTGTTACAGCTTGCAAATTTCTATCAGATTGATTTCTCCTTGTTTCTTGCAGCAGTGTGCAGCAACAATCGCATTTCAGAGCAAAAAGAAACAGTATACAGCGAGGAACCATATGCGCTGCATACTATTTCTGTCGATGCCTTTATTCTGCTGGATCAATACCACAACCTCTCCTCTTCTGACCAAAAGGACATTCTTTTTTACACAAAAATGAAAGCCCATGCTGCTATTCCGCCGCAGGAGTAGGAGTAACCACATTCATAATCTCATCCAATATCTCGCCTGCTACCTCATTTTTGCTGTGCAGTCCAAGTTCTCTTGTGCCATTTTCGGTAATCAGCGTTACGATATTCGTATCCACTCCAAAACCGGCTCCCGGCGTTCTCAGATTATTTGCCACAATCATATCCGCATGTTTTTTATGAAGCTTCTCCTGGGAATGTTCCAGCATATGCTCTGTTTCCATGGAAAAACCACAAAGATACTGTCCAGGTCTTTTGTGGTCACCTAAGTATTGCAGAATATCGCCCGTACGCTCTAAGGACAGGCTGCTTTTTTCTTCCTTTTTCTTTATTTTCTCACCACTGACCACTGCCGGTCTGTAATCTGCCACCGCCGCTGCCTTTAAGATAATGTCCATGTCCTGCTGTCTTTTTGTCACTTCCTCAAACATATCCGCTGCACTGGTCACGTGTATCACCTCACAAAACATGGGCGGCGCTACCTCCATGGCTGCTGCAACCAGGGTTACCTCCGCCCCCCGGTATGCCGCCATCCTTGCCAGTGCCACACCCATTTTCCCCGTAGAATGATTCGTGATAAAACGCACAGGATCAATGGACTCCCTTGTGGCTCCTGCCGTTACTAGAACATGCTTCCCCACCATGTCTTTCTTAAAAGCGCAGGCTCTTAATACGTATTCCATGAGCACTGTTTCCTCCGGCAGCTTACCGCTCCCGGTATCCCCGCATGCTAAATGCCCCACTGCCGGCGCAATAATCTCATAGCCATAACGGGACAGCTTTGCAATATTTTCCTGAACAATAGGATTCTGATACATATTGGTATTCATCGCCGGTGCAATCATCAGCGCACATTTCGGCGTCCTGCCGGCGCATGCCATCAGCGTAGTCGTCAGCATATCGTCCGCAATGCCGCCGGCTATCTTCCCAATGACGTTGGCAGATGCCGGAGCAACCAAAAAGGCATCCGCCTTTTTCGCCAGGGAGACATGTTCCACCTGAAATTCAAAATTCCGGTCGAAGGTATCCACCAGACAGCGGTTCTGCGTTAATGTCTCAAACGTTATCGGATTTATAAAATTCGTTGCATTTTGTGTCATAATGACCTGCACATCAGCGTGCTGCTTTACAAGCATACTTGCCAGATTGGCAAGCTTATAGGCGGCAATGGAGCCTGTCACTCCCAATACAATTGTTTTTCCCTTTAACATTTTAATATCCCTTCCATATGTCTGCGACGTTTGGTCAGGCTCTCTTTCTGAGCCTGACATTTCCTTAGGAACGTAAAACCACCGTTTTTACTCGGTAATAAAGTTATCTATCAGTCTTGTTTTACCAATATACACTGCCATTGCTGCCAGCATCGGTCCCTGGATAACCTCAACATCCTCCAGCGTCCGAAAATCGACAAGCTGCACATAATCTATCCTTGCCAGCGGCTCCGCCTCAATGATTTCCACCATGGCTTGGCGCACCTTGCCTGCATTGCGCTCTCCGCTTTTCACCATATCCTGTCCGGCAAAAACAGCGCGGCTTAAGCAGAGGGCAGCTCTTCGCTCAGAATCACTCAAATATGTATTTCTGGAGCTCTTCGCCAGCCCGTCCGTTTCCCTGATAATCGGGCAGCCCACAATTTCAATATCCTCATTCATATCCGAAACCATATGACGGATCACTGCCAGCTGCTGCGCATCCTTCTGCCCGAAATACGCCTTATCCGGCGTTACAATGTGAAACAGCTTCGACACAACGGTACAGACCCCCCGGAAATGTATGGGTCTGGTCTTTCCGCACAGGTTGCCCGTCAGAGTATTCATATCTACGAAGCTGGAAAAATCATCCTGATACATCTCCGATGGCTCTGGGTGGAATATCAAATCCACTCCCGCCGCTTCACAGACCGCCGTATCCCGCTCCATATCTCGCGGATAGCTCTCTAAATCCTCACCGGGTCCAAATTGCATCGGATTCACAAAGATACTGACAACAACCTTGTCACATTGTTTTCTGGCTGCATCCATCAAACTCTTATGCCCCTCGTGGAGATATCCCATGGTGGGCACCAGACCCACGATAAGCCCCTCTCTTTTCCATGCCTTGACCACTTCTCTTACTTCAGCGATTGTATTTACTGTTTTCATAGCTTCCCCTTTCAAAATATCGGATGTCTATATATTCCATTTCATTGTGCACCTACCTGTCTTTAGACACTGAGCAGCAAATGAATATTAGTACAGCTTCTCAATAATACTATCATCCATGGTGTAGGTATTTTCCGGTGCCGGAAATGTGCCCTCAGACACCTCTTTTTTGTATGTCTGAAATGCCGCCGTCATAATTTCACCTACGTTCGCAAACCTCTTGACAAACTTTGGTGTAAAGTCAGAAAACATACCCAGCATATCCTGATAGACAAGCACCTGCCCGTCGCATCCGTTTCCCGCACCGATACCGATAGTCGGAATCGTCAGCTTGTCCGTAATCAGAGATGCCAGCTTCGCTGGAACGGCCTCTAAAACTACCGCAAATGCACCGGCCTGTTCTACTAAAAGTGCATCCTTCAAAAGTCCGGCTGCTGCCTCCTCAGACTTCCCCTGCACCTTAAAGCCGCCGAAGGCATGAATATGCTGCGGCGTCAGCCCGATATGGGCGCAGACTGGTATCCCAGCCTTTACCATCGCCTCAATCTGCGGGCAGATCTCGCTGCCCCCCTCTAACTTCACTGCATCGGCGCCGGTCTCCTTCATCAGCCTGCCCGCATTCACCAGAGCATCATGGACGCCTGTCTGATATGACATAAAGGGCATATCTATGACCACCAGGGCATTCTTTGCGCCTCTGCACACCGCAGCGCCGTGGTGTATCATATCCTCCACCGTCACCGGCACCGTATTTTCATAACCTAAAATCACATTGCCCAGGGAATCCCCTACTAAAATACTGTCAATGCCGGCTCCGTCAATGAGCTTTGCTGTAGAATAGTCATAGGCGGTCAGCATCGTCAGCTTTGTTTTATTTTCCTTTGCTTCCTTAAATGTATTAACTGTAACCTTCATCTTTTTTCCTTTCTTCAAAATGCCGTAGGCGCCAACTAATCATCAAACAACTGCAACAGTTCCCCGTAGTCCCTGTCCGGATGCCTTCGGGCGGATATATCCGCCAGCTCTTTTCCCAGCAGTTGATACAGGCTTTTTGCCTCTCCATCCAACACAGACAAATGTTTTTTCACCGTCCGGGTATCCCCTCGTTCTATGGGACCCGTCAATGCCTTTTCCACACCTCCCGCCGCAGAAAACACATTTTCTATGTTGCCTGTCACCAGCGGTTCCAGCATTTCATATACCGCCTGTCCCTCAAAACCGCAGTCGGTAAGCAGGGTAATGCTTTTGCTCAAAAGCCCAATGACAAGGTTGCTCGCCATGGAAGCAGCACAGTGGTATTTTATCTTATTCTCACTGGCAATCACTCCATAGTGATTCCCCATTTGAGACAGCACCCGGCAAAACGCCGCCACTGCAGGCTCGTCACCCTCCAGCGTAAAAAACACCTGATTCAGTTGTTGATAGGATTTGTATTTGTGATGGAAAGCATACATCGGATGCATAGAGCATACGGAAATATCAGCGTTTCCCATACCCGTCCCCGGCTTATCACCATGAACAGACAGTCGATTCTTTGAAAAAACAGCAGATGACAGTGAACCACTGCAATGACATATTCTTTTATTATCATGTAACACAGTACTGCAACAACATTCCTCCACAATGCAATCCCACACCAGCCTGATTTCGTCATCCGGCGTCGCAATCAGCAGGGTATCGCTCGCTTCAAAAATGTCCCTTAAGGAAGTAAATACCGAAGAACCGGTAAATGCCGCACCTTCCTCTGCGCTTTTTTGGGTCTTACTGTAATAACCGGTCAGCGTTACACTGTCACAGCCGGAAAAATATTTCCCTATGGACAATCCTACCCTGCCGGCGCCGATAATTCCCAAATTCATAATAACCACCTTCTTTCTATGTCAGATACTCCTGACACAATCTTAGAAGTGGCTTCTATCATCTGATGCAATTTCCGAAGAATATCACTCAACGCATAGTCTAACACAGCCCCCTTTTTTTGTAAAGGGTATTAGGGAGGCTTATTTTCTTTTTACGGCAGAGAGTTTTTCCCCGAAGCCCAAAAGCTCCGGTAAAAGCCTGTCTGCCCCTGTCTCCATGCCCGCCTCCGACAATATGGTACGCAAGGTTTTATATGAAGTATATTCGTAGCTGCTGTACAAAATCCCCTCATCCAGCTCCAACGCCCGAAACAACTCAAACAGCAGCGGTTGTATCTCTTCATTCTCATACAATTCCTTTATGCTGCTGTCCATGCTGTAGGAATAGGCGGACTTCCAGTCGCCGTATACCCACTTGACACAGGATAAAACCGCATCCTGCGCATCCGCCTGCTGCCTAAGCATGTCATCCTCCGTCTCTCTCAGCTTACGGCAGAGCAGCCTGCGGTCTACTGCAGAGGTCACAACACACAGAGCATAGCAGCCTTCCTCCGCCTCAAAACACTCCAAATCCATATCGTAGGAGGCAAGCATTTCCCTTGTCAGCACAAACCGTACCTGGCAGGATTCATCAGGCTTTAAGCACACCTTCTGAAATGCTTTTAGTTCCAAAAGCGGCTTTCTGATAGAGGAGCACACATCATGCACATACAGGGCAGCCACCTCCTTCCCTGCCATCCTGCCCGTATTTTTTATCTCTGCCGTAATCTCTACGCTGTCAGTAAAGGTCTCTGCCGATACACGGACATTGCTGCAGGCAAAGGTAGTGTAAGACAGTCCGTAACCGAAAGGAAACAGTACATCTATATCCTTTGTGTCATAGTAGCGGTAGCCCACAAAAATGTCCTCGCCATAAATCACGTGCCTTCCATCTCCAGGAAAATTCAAATATGTAGGTGTGTCCTCATAACGCAATGGAAATGTAACCGGCAGCCTGCCGGAAGGGTTTTCCTCGCCCGAAAGCAGTCTGGCAAGCGCCGCCGCCCCCTGCATCCCCGGAAGGAATACACAAAACAGTCCGTCCACGTCATCTATAAAGGAACGGCAGTCCACCGGTCCGCAGACGTTTAAAATAACACCCACTTTCTTTCCCAGCAGCTTCGCCCTGTCTACAGCGGAACGAATACCATTCTCCTCTGCTTCCGGAAGCCTCATGTTTTTCCTATCATTTCCCTCCATGCCGAGCTGCCTTGCCACAACCAAAAAAACATCCGACGTCTGCTCCCCGGTCTGATATTCCACATTGGCATCTCCCATGCACGCCTGAAGCTCCTTAAGGAGACTTGTAGTTCGGCTGGTAGTAATGCCGGCGCTGCCCGTACCGCAGTCGTAAAATTGCAGCGCACCCTCACCAAACAATGTCACCTTCCCCTTTAAAGGAAAAATACCGTTTTCATTTTTTAACAGTACGGCACCCTCCAGACAAGCTTCATAGGCAGCCTTATCTGTCCTTGCCGCCAGTTCTTTGCCCCGACAGGCTTTTGTTCCTGCATCCCCGCTTTTTGTCCCGTAAAGCAATGTCCTTTTTTCTTCCTGCGCCTCCGGCCCCCACTGGGCATAAAAGTCAAGAATCCGCTCCACGCTGGTATCTAAGTCTTCCTCTTTCAAACTATCATTTTGGACTGCTTCTATGATTGGCTCTGCCGGAAGCGGCCCCGGCATTGCTAAATCATTGCCTGCCGTTATTGCTTCTGCCGGATGGTAAACAGCGCCCCAATCCGATACTACCATGCCGGAAAAACCCCAGCGATTGCGAAGCACCTCTGTTAGCAGCCACCGATTTTCCGTACAGGGTACACCGTTTATAGAATTGTAGGCGCTCATCACCGTAGCGGCTCCCGCCTCCACACAGGCACGAAATGCCGGGAAATAAAGCTCCTCCAGCGCCCGTCTGCTAATCGTCTCATCTATGCCCACACGGTAAGTCTCCTGGTTGTTTGCGGCAAAATGCTTTACATTTGCCGCCACACCATATTCCTGGACGCCCTTGACAATCCATGGCGCCAGCGCAGACATCAAAAACGGATCCTCAGAATAACTCTCAAACAAACGCCCATTCAAGGGATCCCGCATCAGATTTACATAGGGGGAACCAAGCAGCAAATTTACACTGAAATGAAGCGCTTCCATACCTAATGCCTGTCCAACCCGGTATACTGTTTCCGGGCACCATGTCGCCCCTAACAAAATACCGGAGGGAAAGCACCCCGGCGGCATATCGTCGCCTGTCATCTCCAAAAGCCTGTCTGCAATCCAATCTCTAAGCCGCCGCTCTTCGTCTGTTAATTTCTCCACATGATAATAATCATTGATAACATGCTTAAGCATTAATTCTCCGCTCATACCGTTAGCTGATAACATATCATGGGCATTTTTCATCATCATATCACCAAATAGCTGCTCAAAATTCATGCCTGTCCCGCCATCCAAAAGCTGCAGCGCTTCTATGCCATGATTTTGCAATGCCTTTGTTCCAAAAGACGTTTTGCCATTAACCAGCGCTGCCTTCTCCTCCAGCGTCATGTTTTTGATTTTTCCTCTGATGCTTTCTTTCATTTCTTTATCCCCCCAATATATTTGATGCTCCTTAGTCGTTCAAATTTCACTTAACACTACTCTATTCTTCTAAATATTTTTTCATACTTTTCAAGGCATTTTTCTCCAGACGGCTCACCTGCGCCTGAGAAATAGAAATCTCCTCTGCCACCTCAGTCTGCGTTTTCCCTTCAAAAAAACGCAGCTTAATAATATGGCTTTCACGCTCAGACAGTTGCTTCATAGCTTCCTTGAGAGACAGCTTTTCTACCCAGTGATCCTCCCTGTCCTTCTTATCGCTGACCTGATCCATGATATACAGGGTATCTCCGCCATCCTGGTACACTGGTTCATACAGTGACATAGGGCTGGCAATAGCGTCTAATGCCGTAGCAACCAATTTCTTATCCACATCAATCTCCGCTGCAATCTCCTCTAACGTGGGTTCCTTCTCCTGTTTTTTCATCAACGCTTCTTTGGCATAAATTGCCTTATACGCAATATCCCGCAGCGAACGGGAAACACGAATAGCATTATTATCTCTTAAATACCGTCTGCACTCACCAATTATCATCGGCACAATATATGGCAGTTGAAAATGAGGTGTTTTCGACTGCCGGCGTCCACAGCGCTTACATATGTGATGCGGGAAAGCGCCACAGGGAAGCAGTCAGTTTTCGTTGTCAAAATAGTAAATCTCAATCATGTGATTGGTAATGACAACCTTTTTGATAAATTCCCTGACAATACGCCGCTTTTCGTCATAGCTCATGTCCTCCCAGCCCTCTGCAATGCTGGCATAATGCCTAGCATGGGCTTTCAGTCTTTCTCTGTCCTCCTGCCTGCTTTTCATCTGGGCTATCGTCTGGTTCACGTCCGCAAGCTCTTTTTTGTTCTCATCTATCGTCTCCAACAATAATTTGTTTTCTTCGGGTGATACCCCATAAATATTATACAGGTTTTTTATCTTATTTGCCAGAAGAACTGCTCTTTTTTCAAGTAGTTTCACTGTATCCTGCTGCTCTCTCACATTTCCTTCTATGCTGCTGTACTTCTTCACATAGGACAGCATATCCTGAATTACCAGCCGCTCAATCTCCTCCGCCTCCGGCTTTTCATTATTACAATTTGGATCCTTTACCAGATTGGGCTTGGAAGTCTGCTGGGAATAGCAATAGATTTTTAACTGTTTCCCCCAGGTCTGATACCGCATTTTTGCATGGCAGATACCACATTCCAAAAGCCCTGACAGCAGGTATTTCGAGTTGTGGGCAGTGCTGACGGAACGGCGTTTCCGCTCCGCCTGCACCTGCTCCCAGAGCTGCCTGTCAATAATAGGCTCGTGAAGCCCCTGCAATAGCTCCCCCTTGTGGGAAATCATGCCGGTGTAGGTGCTGCGTTCCAGCATCATCGCAACCTGGCGGTCACCGGCAATACCAAACATTTTTGCCAGGCGGTAGGTTGACATTCCTTCCAAATAGAGCCGGTAAATTTCCCTGACTGTATCCGCGTCCTGATTCGGCACCAGAATTCCCTTATCGGCATCGTAGTTATAACCGAAGGGCGGTTTTGTACCTCTCCACATACCCTTATTCAGCCGCTCCTGCATCCCCATTCGGGTCCGCTCCCTGATATTTTCCCGTTCCAGTTGGGCAAACACAGACAAAATTCCTATCATTGCCTTCCCATAGGGCGTCGTAGTGTCAAAATTTTCATTCAGGGAAATAAAGCCCGTATGATTCGGCTCAAATACATCCTCCAACAGATATATCGTATCCCGCTGGCTTCTCGATATTCTGTCCAGCTTATACACCACGACTGCCCGTACATGCCCCGCCTCAATATCCGAAAGCATCCGCTCCATCTCGGGCCGTTTCAGATTACTGCCACTGTAGCCTCCATCCACATAAAATTCATATGCCCTGATATCATGCAGCTCACACCACTTCTCAAGCTTTTTCATTTGCGCCTCAATGGAATACCCTTCCTCATATTGTGCATCCGTAGATACTCTGAGATACAGGGCATGCCATTTGCCCTCCCTCAAAACCTCGCCTCACTGTCAGCCTGCTTTGCCTCTCCGGCTTCATCCGCATACTCCATTTGGTTTAGCCGCACCAGAATATCCCGTGCTGCCTGGCAGTCTAACTGCATGTCCTCTCCCTCGGAAACCAACTCTCCCCGCCCATTATACCTTGCCGCAATAATATAGTTCATTTTGCATATCCTTTCTCGCAATCGCCAAAATAATCTTGCAAAAAGTATATCCAAAACCAA
>CAMWOF010000039.1 GCA_947175805.1 uncultured Clostridiaceae bacterium | reverse complement strand
AATGCTCATGCTCCAGTACCGACGGCATCAGATATCCCTGCGAACAAACTATCATTATTGCACAATCAAATTGCATATATAGGCGAGTTTCGCAATTGTCTGGGAAACTTAATCAAGATAGATTCCAGGTTAAGGAAAAAGAAAATCTGACCGATATATTTAATGTAGGCTATATAGGTAAGCCAGATATATGCCATGGATGGGCGAATATCAAAAATAATAGTTTCAGAGGGACATAATATAAGCAGTTCAAGGATGATAGTCTTATTTGTTTGAGCCCTTGACAAAAGGACGAGGTGTTTGAGATGAGAATTAATCATAATGCATTGGCATACACTGCCAACAGTAATTTAGCAGCGGCAGATGACAGATTGACTGCTGCAGTTGAGAGACTATCTTCCGGTTATAAGATTAACAGCTCCAAGGATGATACGGCGGGCATGGCGATTTCCCAGAAAATGCGTGCCCAGATTCGCGGCCTTAACCGCGCTGCACAGAATGCCGACGACGGTGTTAGTATGATTCAGACCGCTGAGGCAACCCTTGGTGAGCTTCAGAGTATGCTGACCCGCGTTGAGGAGTTAGCAACGCAGGCCGCCAACAGCATCAATGACGTGGAGGACTGCTCATCCATTCAGGAGGAGATTGATAATATTTTAGCTGAGATTGACCGTATTACCCAGGATATGGACTTTAACGGGCGTAAGCTGTTAAACGGTGATGTATGCAGAAGAAGCTACTCTTCCGATAATAACTTAAAGCTGTATGATATATCCAGTTCAGTAGAGGCGGGGGAGTACGGGATTGAGGTAACAGCGGATGCCGAGAAAGCTGTCGTATCTGGCGGTTCGCTCTCGGCTGATAAAGTGTTTACTGAGCAGGAGGCCGGCACGCTGGTGATAAACGGCATGGAGATTTCTGTTAAAGCCGGTGATACCATGGAGGATGTCTACGGAAAGATGGTGGATTTGTGCGATAAGGTTGGTGTGGATGTCTATATGGGGGATGCAGCAGGCGATCCGGTTGCTTTTGGCACAGACGGTTCCAGTCTTGTAGTCCAGACACAAGAGTACGGCTCTAAGCAGTATATACAGATTGATTGCAGTAATGATCAATTATCGGCCTGCTTTAGCTTTGCTACATTAGGAGAAAAGGTGCAGGGCAAGGATGCAGAGGTTGCCTTCGGCGAAGATGATGACGGCAAACGCATCGGCTTCAGCAATACGGCTACGTTGAGCGTGGACGGCAATAAGATTTCCGTAAAAGACCAGAACAGCTTTGAGATGCATTTTAAGGTAACGCCGGAGGCTGTGGCGGACAGCGGGGATTCAGTGAGTGCAGTGGTTACTGTGTTAGATGCAGGCCCGATAAATCTCCAGATTGGCGCCTTCGAGGGCGAGAACTTAAAGGTGAATATTCCAAAGGTGAGTACGGAGACGCTTGGCTTGGAGAATATCAGTATTTATACACATCCGCTGGCATCCGATGCAATCGAGCGGGTTCAGAAGGCATCTTCAAAAATTTCAGGTATTCGTTCCTACCTTGGCGCATGCCAGAATCGTCTGGACTATACGATTGCAAACTTAGACGAGACATCTGAAAATATGGAGAAGGCAATCTCTGGTATTATGGATACAGATATGGCTGAGGAGATGACCTATTATACGCAGCAGAATGTATTAAGCCAGTCAGCGACGCAGATGCTTGCTAAGGCAAATGCGCTTCCTGAGAATTTGTTACAGCTTATCCAGACGAACTAAAAAGCATATTTGAAGAAGAATTCCTGATATCGGGATAGGATGTCAGGAATTTAAACCCGAAACAGTTTGAAGCAGGAGTAAGGATATGACAAGGGAAAATATTAGCAGCTATACGATGCAGATATCTCAGGCAAATGCATCCCAACTGACATGTATTGCTTATGAGCTGTGGCAGACATTTATGGCAGAGGCGATGTCTGCATATGAGTCAGGGGATTTACCGGGGTTTAGCCAGCAGTTAAGGAAAGTGCAGCGTGTAAACCAGGAGATTATATCTATGATGAACCATGAAAATGCCTGTGCGCAGGACGTCATGGCGATACATTTCTTTATTAATACCAGATTGGTAAAGAGTATGTTGAAGCAGCAGCCTGTAGATCTTGACAGAGTATGTGAAATGGTTAAAAAGCTGCAGGCCAGCTTCATAGAGCTCAGTAAGGCGGATCAGGATGCGCCACTGATGCAAAATACCCAGCGGGTATATGCAGGACTCACCTATGGAAAGGATTCCCTGAATGAGAGCGCAGATCCGCTTGGTCAGGCCGGCAGGGGATTTCTTGTTTAAACATATATAGTTTTTACTTGTAAAATGTCCTCAGATGTTTTAATATAGAATCAGTGAGAGATGATTTTCACCAACAGGATGAATCACTGGTTTTCGTTGGGGCATCAAAGGAGGAGGAGTACACATGAGTAACCAGGAATGTATTTTTTGTAAGATTGCAAACGGAGAGATTCCATCAAGCACAGTTTATGAGAACAGCGATTTCAAGGTAATACTGGACATTGCACCGGCGGCAAAGGGGCACTGTCTCATTATTCCGAGAGAGCATTTTAAGGACATATACGAGATTGATGCAGATACAGCAGGGAAGCTGTTTTCCCTGGCAACGGAGGTTGCCAGAGCATTGAAGCAGGAACTTCAATGTGACGGACTGAATATCATCCAGAACAATGGCGCAGCGGCAGGGCAGACAGTGAATCATGTTCACCTGCACCTAATTCCCAGGTTTGAGGGGGATGATGTGACGGTGACCTGGAATCCCAAGGAATCAAACGGACAGGAGCTTTCAGAGCTTGCGAAGGCACTGCGCAAACGCATATAATTTTTTATAGCAATACAACGTAACATTCAATAAGCCGGATGGTTAGGGGCTGTCACAGGGTGATGGTTTCTAACCATTATTATGTGTAGTACAGTATATGAAATGAAAGATGGTTAGGGTGGATAATATGGCTTTCATTGAGGTTAGGGATGTGTCCTTCGGGTATACCAGGGACATGATTTTAGAAAATGTAAATATGACTGTGGGTGACGGAGAATATATCGGTATCATTGGCGCAAACGGAGCCGGCAAAAGTACATTGATGAAGCTGATATTAGGAGAGTTAACGCCGGTCAGCGGAGAGATATTAATTGACGGTAAGCCGGTCTCGGGACAGGGGACAGGTCACCCTGAGCACTTTAAGGAATATACAATGCTAGGCTATGTGCCCCAGGTAGGCTTTTCCAGAGTTGCCAATTTCCCTGCAAATGTAGAGGAGGTTGTTTTGGCAAATCTCTATTCCCAAATCGGAATGTTTCATCTGCCTAGAAGGGAGCATTTGCAGCAGGTGAGAGATGCGCTTGCCCTGGTGGGGATGACTGATTACCGGAAGCGTCTGCTGAGTCAGCTTTCCGGTGGGCAGCAGCAGAGAGTGCTGATTGCCCGGGCACTGGTAAACCGTCCGCAGCTTCTGCTTTTGGACGAGCCGTTTACCGGGATAGATGAACAGGCGGAGGGAATGCTTTATGAGCTGCTTCACAGGCTGCATACAGAAGAAAAGCTTGCCATTCTGATGATTTCCCATGATACGGAGCGGATTGCCAGATATACGAACCGTTTTTATCATATTAAACACAGGTCTGTCCACGAGGATCATTCTTCCGTGTACTGTGATGATGACTGGCGGGAGCGCAAGGTGATTAAGACAAAAAGTCATTATTATGCGAAAATGAGAGAGCGGGAGAACCGGAATCAAGAATAGGAGTGCGGGTTATGTTACAATATGCATTTATGCAGAGGGCGTTTATTGTGGGAATCTTACTGGCTGTGATTATTCCGTTGATTGGCGTGGTTGTGGTGTTGAAACGGCTGTCCATGATTGGAGATGCTCTGTCCCATACCTCCCTGGCGGGGGTAGCGCTGGGCTTAATTCTTGGAATAAATCCCCTGGTGGGAGCAGTGGTGACATGTACGGTGGCTGCCTTCAGCATTGAATTTATAAGAAAGAGAATTCCAAAGTATGCGGAGATTTCCATTGCCATTATCATGTCGGTGGGAATCGGACTGGCCAGCGTGCTGTCCGGTTTTGTAAAAAGCGCTGCGGATTTTAACAGCTTTTTGTTTGGCAGTATTGTTGCAATTACGGACGGTGAACTTTGGCTTGTGGTGATTGTCAGTGTTCTTGTCATTCTTGCTTTTGTCTTGTTTTATAAAGAGCTTATGTATATTTCTTTTGACGAGAAGAGTGCGAGACTGGCAGGCGTACCGGTTCGCCGTATCAATTTTCTGGTGACGCTGTTGACTGCGGTTACAGTATCAGTTGCAGCAAGAAGTGTAGGCGCCCTGATAGTATCCTCCCTTATGGTAATTCCTGTAGCATGTGCCATGCAGCTTGCCGGGAGCTATAAGCAGACAGTAATTTATTCTGTTGTTTTTGCCGTGTTGTTTACGGTGGCGGGACTGACGCTGTCCTATTATCTGAGTTTAAAGCCCGGAGGCACGATTGTGCTGATTGGTGTGGCAGTATTGCTGCCGCTGCTGGCGGTGAAGAGACAGTAAAAAAGGGTTGAACACATTCCCGTGTTCAACCCCTTTCCTTTTACAATATATCTTTGTATCTGCTTACTGCTTTCCAAGCTCAGTAAGAGATGTTACAAAACCTGCCATATTCTGAATCTCTGACGGAATGATAATCTTGGTAGCCTGACCGTCTGCAGCTTTTTCAAAAGCCTCTAAGCTCTTTAACTGGATAACGCTGTTGTCTGCCTGGGCATCCTTTAAGAAGGTAAGACCGTCTGCATTCGCCTTCTGTACGGCTAAGATTGCCTGTGCCTGGCCTTCTGCCTCGCGGATAGTAGCCTCCTTCTTTGCCTCAGCCCGAAGGATAGCAGATTCCTTTTCCGCCTGTGCCTCAAGAATTAAGGACTCCTTTTTACCCTCAGCCCGGAGGATAGCAGACTTCTTTTCACCCTCTGCAATCAAAATCTGCTCACGTCTTTCACGCTCTGCCTTCATCTGCTTTTCCATTGCATCCTGAATAGCAGCAGGCGGAATAATGTTCTTTAATTCCACACGGTTGACCTTGATGCCCCAAGGGTCAGTTGCCTCATCTAAGGTAGCGCGCATCTTCGTATTAATGGTTTCCCTGGAGGTCAATGTCTGGTCTAACTCCAAATCACCGATGATATTACGAAGTGTGGTAGCTGTTAAGTTTTCAATTGCCATAATCGGGTTTTCAACGCCGTAGCAAAACAGCTTCGGGTCTGTAATCTGAAAGAATACAACTGTGTCAATCCGCATGGTAACATTATCCTTGGTGATAACCGGCTGCGGTGCAAAGTCAACAACCTGCTCCTTTAAAGTAATGCGCCTGGAAACCTTGTCAATAATTGGAATCATCATGTTAAAACCGGCGGACCATGTTCCGTTATACGTACCTAAACGCTCGATAACGTAGGCGTGTGCCTGTGGAACGATGCGGATACTGCTGATAATCAAAACAATGCCTAGAAAACATAGAAAAACTATAAATGGACCCATGATAGAACCCCTCCTTAAAAATATTTATTGAAAGAAACGCCATGCATTTCTAACAAACACGGTTATTGCTGCGGAATCGTTTCCACAATGAGCTTGACGCCTGATACATCCTTGATTACAACAATGGCGCCCTCATTGATGATGGTGTTGCCTTCGGTACGGGCAGTCCATTCCAGGCCGTTGACTTTAGCGTGCCCTTTTGCTTCGATGTTATTAATGGTTTCTGTGACAATCGCCTGCTGACCCACGAGGCTTTCCACATTTGTCTTCAATCTGCCAAGGTTTAAATATTTCATGGCAATCGGTCTGGTAAATATCCAAAATATAATGGAAAGTACAATGAAAATCGTCAACTGAATAATGAGGTTATCCGTCGCTGTTGTAACAAGTGCGGCGGCAAAGGCACCTACGGCAAACCAGATACTTGTTAAGCTTACTGTTATGATTTCCAAAACAATTAAAACTGCGGCGATAATAAGCCATGTGATAATACTCATAAAATTTCCCCCTTTCATAATTACATTGACATTATAGATAAAAATCTGCTGTCGTTTATGTCTATAGTTAGTATTGCCCGACATGAAGCAGGACCTTCATTTGTTTTATATAGTATCCTAATTCGACAAAAAACACCATACAGAATAAGTATAGTTTATACTAAAAAGTATGCAAAGACAATAGAAAAAAACGTAAAATATGTATAATGGTATTGAGAAATTTTAATGCATTTGATATGATAGAAATGGTAAAATATGTATATATCGTGCGAGGCACGGGAATGTTATAAATAGTATATGCATATGTGAAATTTAAAATGCAGGAGTCAGATATGAGAGATAAAGAAAACAAAAAATACTTATACTATGCATTGACAGGTATATCAGTGATTTTATTCTGGTATCTGTTGCAGAATATTGCGAAGCTGAAGGAAATTACCGGCACTCTGCTTGGCGGGCTCACATCTGTTTTGATTGGAATGTTTATCGCATATCTGTTAAATCCGATTTTGGTATGTCTGGAAAAAAAGGTATTTATACCATTTGCCACCTCCCTGGTCAGGAACCGCAAGCGAATGAAGAACAAAGAAAAGTTTATCTTTAAGTTTGGCAGGACACTTTCCATTATTTGGACACTGGCGATATTTATAGGGCTTTTATGGGAGTTTGTGGGACTGATTGTACCGCAGGTTTACAGCAGTATACTCTCTATTTCTAATGATATTCCTGTATATGTAGAAAATGTACAAAAGTGGATTTCCGGTTTTTGGGATAATAATGCGGAGCAGGCGGCATGGCTGACCAATATTATCAATCAGGTTACAAAGTTTATCACGGATTACCTGAATAATGATTTGATTCCGAAGCTGGGAGATTTAATTGTCAATATTTCTTCTGGGCTGATTGGAGGCGTGAAGTTTGTTATTAACTTTGTGATAGGAATTATGGTATCTGTCTATATTATGGCGGCAAAGGAGCGTTTTGGAGCCCAGCTAAAAAAGCTGCTGTATGCGGTGTTATCGAGAAGCCATGCGAACAAGGTATTGCAGGGAGTACGCGAGGTAGACAGGATTTTTGGCGGATTTATCAGTGGTAAGCTTGTGGATTCCCTCATTATTGCAGTGATATGCTATCTCGGTATGTTGATTTTGAAGCTTCCTTATGAGGTGTTAATTTCCGTCATTATCGGCGTCACCAATGTAATTCCGTTTTTTGGTCCGATTATCGGTGCGATTCCATGTGCCATTATTGTGTTTTTTGTGAGTCCGATGCAATGTGTGGTATTTGTTATCCTGATTCTAGTATTGCAGCAGTTGGACGGCAATGTTATTGGGCCGCTGATTCTGGGGGATTCTATCGGTATATCGGGATTCTGGATTATTGTTTCCATTTCCATTGGTGCAAGTACCTTTGGCGTGGCGGGCATGTTGCTTGGCGTACCGGTATTTGCATGTTTATACAGTCTGGTGCGGCATCTGTGTAACTATATGCTGCAAAAAAAGAACCTGCCGATGGATACTGTGGAGTATATGAATATAGAACGGATTGACAGAGAGCATCATATTGTGGAGCTTGAGGAGCATAACCTGGCAGAGGTTGCCATGGAGGAGGAGCTGCAAGAGGCACTGGAGAAGAAGGGGCAGCTGCCAGCGGAGAATAAGCCGGATGACGAAGAACTGCCAGATGTTTCAGATGCTGAAGAAACGTCGGACACCTCCGAAAATGACATATAAAGATTAATATTAATTATAAAAGAAATAGGAGATTAAAAAATGAGAAAGACAAAGATTATCTGCACATTAGGACCGGCGGTGGACGATGAGGCGATGTTAAAAAAGCTCATGAAAAATGGTATGAATGTGGCAAGATTCAACTTTTCCCATGGTACCCATGAGGAACAGAAGGTGCGTATGGACCGTGTGAAGAAGCTGAGAGAGGAGCTGCAGCTTCCGGTTGCAATTTTACTGGATACAAAAGGCCCGGAGATTCGCCTGAAGAATTTTGAAGAGGGCAAGGTAACGGTGGAAGAGGGACAGGCATTTACACTGTCTACCGGAGACTTCTTGGGAAACAAGGAAAAAGTTGCCCTGACCTATACCAAACTGGCAGAGGGTGTAGAAGTCGGTACCAGAATTTTGATTGATGACGGAAAGATTGCTATGAACGTAACTGCCATTGAGGGTGATGACGTGGTATGTACCGTGGTAAATGGTGGTGTGGTCAGCAACCACAAGAGCATTAATGTACCCAATGTTGTGATTCCGATGCCATATATTAGTCCTGTAGATAAAGAGGATATTCTGTTTGGTATCGAGCAGGAGGTAGATTATATTGCGGCTTCTTTTGTCAGAACAGCAGATGATATCATTCGCCTTCGCAATCTTTTAAAGGCAAATGGCGGAGAGAAGATAAAGATTATATCAAAAATTGAAAATGTACAGGGCTTACATTGCATTGATGAGATTATAGATGCAAGTGACGGAATTATGGTTGCCCGGGGTGATTTAGGTGTGGAGATTCCATTTAAGGAGCTTCCGGGAATCCAGAAGAGCATGATTGAAAAGTGTGTGAGAAAGGGGAAACTGGTGGTTACTGCAACCCAGATGTTAGAATCCATGACCCATTCTCCAAGACCAACCAGAGCAGAAGTATCGGATGTGGCAAATGCAATTTACGATGGAACTACAGCGATTATGCTGTCCGGAGAGTCCGCTGCCGGTGATTATCCTGCAGAGGCGGTTAAAACGATGTCTGAAATTGCCGAGGCAACAGAGAAATGTATTGACTATAAGAAATTAAAAACTGCTTATGAATTGCCGAAGGATGTGGCAAATGCGGTGGCAGTATCGGCATGCAAGGCTGCAAATACGTTGAATGCCAAGGCGATTGTGGCAGTATCCCGTTCCGGTGCAACGGCAGAGATTATTGCACATTACAGACCGGAATGTCCGATTATCTCAGCCGTGGTAGATTCTCAGGGAATGCGCCAGTTAAATCTTGCCTTTGGCGTGATGCCTGTGCAGGCGACAGAGCAGCACTTTACAACCGACCTGGTAGAGTATGCAGTCAGGAAGGCATTAGAAACAGGATATGTCAGTGACGGGGATACGATAGTTATCGTGGCAGGAACCTCAAAGCAGGACGGCAAACCATCCAACATGATGCAGGTACACGTCATCTAATTCAGAGGAAAATTCAGACTATAAAACAACTGCCATTGCTCAAGTGTTCCTTAAGCAATGGCAGTTTTAATATGTTTATTTTGATTTTGTTTTTCCACATGAGCACTTATAGCCAGTCAGCTCTTTGTGTGTTACAGCGTCATGATGAACAGTTTTATAGATTGGGTTGTCATAGTCAGTAACAGTAACATAATCACTCCATACGTTGCCTATTCGATAACCCATACTTTCGACATAGGCTTTTGCATCTGCAGCGTTCATACCTGTGATATCTATATCACATACATAATCAGTGTACATACCAGTTTCAGGATTTTTTGCATATGCAGATGCATACATACGTTTTTCTGTTTTGGTCTGATATTCGCCTGTTGGAACCTGTTCATCATAGGCTTCTTGGTCTACAACCGTCTTATAAACAGGCTTCCAGTTGTGTGTGTGCTTATTTACTGTTTTTATAGCAGACCAATTACCATAATAGGTTTTACCATTTGATTTATGGTATGCACGAACTTTAATATTATAAGTTGCTGTGTTGCTTGCTTTGATTGTGTAAGAAGTCTTTTTTGTTGTCTTTACTGTGTATTTCTTGGATGTGGACTTCTTGTAAGCAACTTGATATCCTGTTGCTTTCTTTACAGATTTGAATTTGACCGTGATTTTTGCTTTGTTTATATTACGGGTTACAGATGAGATTGTTACTTTTGCAGGCTTTGGTGAAGCTGCTTCCGTTGTGACAGGTGCTGCAATGGTACTTAAAACCATAGTAAATAGCAACATGATTGTGACGATAATTTTTGATGTTTTTTTCATAACTGTGTTCTCCCTTCTTGGCCGCGGTAAAGGTAAAATAATCAAAATATAAACCTCTATACGAGCACTAACAACATAATAATTTGAATCGTACGTCATGTCAAGTTGCTCCATATTATCGGTAATCATAACGGTTCCAGCCCTTTTTAATGCACTGTTTTTGTGAAAAAATACCTTTGACAAATTGAAATAGGGCGAGTAGACTAAATAATAACGTGTAGCGTAACTGCGTAAATCCAGTTTTGCTACACGTTTATTTTTTTGTAAGCAGGCTATAATCTGCCCAAACTGAATACCCATGTGAAAAAGTGCGTGGCCAAAGAGGCGTAAATCCAGCTTCTTTGCCCATGCACTATTTTTATTTGTAGAAGGAGGAACTTTTTATGGAACAAAAAGCAAATGATTTTTTGGAACAGCAGCCCATTGGAGGCCTGATGAAGAAATACGCGGTCCCCTGCGTAATTTCTCTGCTGGTGGCGGCACTCTACAACATTGTGGACCAGCTTTTCATCGCCAACGCCAGTTATCTTGGTTCCTATGGCAACGCCGCCAACACGGTAGTGTTTCCCATGACGGTGGTGGCCTTGGCCGTTGCCGTCATGATTGGCGATGGCTGCTGTGCCTTTGTCAGTATTTGTTTGGGAGCGGGTCGGAAGGATGACGCTCACAAAAGCATCGGGAGTGCGGTTTTACTGTGTATTGTCAGCAGTATCATCCTTGCCGCTGTCTATCTCGTTTTTCAAGAGCAGATTTTGACGCTCTTTGGTGGACGGGTAAATGAGGAGACGTTCTTCCACTCCAAGGAATACTTCTTTTGGATTAGCGTGGGCGTGCCCTTCTATATGTTTGGGCAGGCCATGAATCCCATTATCCGCTCCGATGGAAGCCCAAGGTTTGCCATGATTTCCACCTTGGCAGGCGCGGTGGTCAATATTATTTTCGATCCGGTTTTTATCTTCGTGTTCAAATGGGGTATGATGGGGGCGGCAGTCGCCACAGTGCTGGGACAGGTTTTGACGGCGGTATTAGCAATATGGTATCTGTGCCATATGAAGGCGGTTAAGCTGGAGGCCGGGAGCTTCCGCGTCCACAGTCAACTTGCCGGAAAGTATTTGGCGTTAGGGATTACCAGTTTTCTGTCCCAAATTTCGCTGGTAGCGTCTATGGCTGCGATTAACAACATGATCCAGAAATACGGCGCGCTTGACCCTGTGTTTGGTCAAGTGGAGTATGCGCAGATCCCAATGGCCGTCGTTGGTATCGTGATGAAATTTTTCCAGATCGTCATATCCATTGCAGTCGGGACAGCGGCAGGGTGCATCCCTATTGTCGGGTACAACATCGGCGCAGGAAGGAAAGATCGGGTGAAAAGCCTGTTTACCCGTCTGTTGAGCGTAGAGGCTATCGTAGGCGCTGTTGCCTTGCTGATTGTGGAGATGTTTCCTCAGCAGCTTATCAATTTGTTTGGGGCAGCAAATGAGAGTGCTTATTATACAGAGTTTGCCATTAAGAGTTTCCGTCTTTACCTCTGCATGATGGTTTTTGCAACTGTGAACAAGGGCACCTTCATTTTTTTGCAATCCTTGGGGAAGGCGGTGGCCTCCACAGCCATCTCCCTGATTCGGGAAGTCGTGTTTGGCGTGGGATTTGCGTTACTCCTGCCTCGTTTTTTTGGACTGGACGGTGTGCTCTATTCCATGCCCATATCGGATATTCTGACTTTCTTGATTGCGGCAGTCATCATTGTGCGGACCTACCGGGAGCTGGCCCCACAGAAGATGACACAAGAATAGCAAAAAAGCACCGCACGGCAACTTGAGCCATGCGGTGCTTTCATTGTATTCACAACAAAAATAAACCACCTGCTATGCAGGTGTGTCCCCAGATAGCT
>CAMWOF010000038.1 GCA_947175805.1 uncultured Clostridiaceae bacterium | reverse complement strand
GCAGCGTCAGATTTGTATAAGAGTCAGGTTATATATATCCGCCAGCTCAAAATTGGCCTCTCCGCTTTGTCGGTAACCGAAAAAATCTCCCGGCCCCCGCAGTCTTAAATCCTCATTAGCAATAAAAAAGCCATCATTAGACTTTCCCATGACCTCTAACCGCTCCATCGCTTCCTTTGTCTCCTTGCCACATATAAAAATACAATAAGACTGGGCATCCCCTCTGCCAACACGGCCTCTGAGCTGGTGAAGCTGGGCAAGCCCGAACCGTTCCGCATTTTCCACCATCATAACCGTGGCATTGGGATTGTCAATGCCTACCTCAATGACGGTGGTGGACACCAGCACATCAATTTCTCTATTATAATAGCGCTGCATAATCTCCCGCTTTTCCTCAGAATTCATTCTGCCATGGAGATATTCGATATGTATCCCCTGTCCCACCGCTGCCCGCAGCGTATCCGTATAAGAAATGACATTTTCAACCTCCAGACTTTCACTCTCCTCCACCATGGGACAGATAACGTAAACCTGATGCCCCATGGCCACCTGCTTTTCAATGAAGCGGTATGCCGTAGGGCGGTACTTTGTCCCCACCACGCAGTTCTTGATAGGAAGCCGGTTTGCCGGCAGTTCATCCATGATGGAGATATCCAAATCACCATATAAAATCAACGCAAGCGTCCGGGGAATCGGCGTGGCGCTCATAACCATCACATGAGGCTCCCATCCTTTTTCCGAGAGCGCCTGCCGCTGCTTTACACCAAAGCGGTGCTGCTCGTCGGTGATGACCAGAGCCAGCCGGTCATACTCTGCCTTATCCTGAATCAACGCATGCGTGCCAATCACCAAATCCAACTCATGTTTTTTCAGTTTTTCATAAATGTGCCGCTTTTTCTTTGCGGAAAGGGAACCCACGAGCAGCCCAATCCGCACTCTTTTGCCTGAAAGCAGCTTTGATATGCTTTCGTAGTGCTGGTATGCCAACACCTCTGTGGGTACCATGTAGGCGCATTGATATCCCGCCTGTACCGCCATCAAAAATGCGATTACCGCCACAATGGTCTTGCCGGAACCCACATCCCCCTGTACCAGACGGTTCATGGTATGTTCGCCGGCAAAATCCGCCCTTATCTCATCTATCACCCGCTTTTGCGCATTGGTGAGGGTAAAGGGCAGCCTGCGGATAAAATTCTCCGTATCTTTTGTATAAGGTATCGGATAATGATTTTCCTGATAATTCTGCCTCTCCTTTATCATCTCCATCGAAGCGAGATAGAAAAAGAATTCATCAAATACTATGCGGTTTGCCGCCTTCCTTAACGCCTCCTCGGATTCAGGAAAATGCATCTGGCACACAGCGTGGGAAACAGGCATTAAATGAAACTCAGAAACCACCTGTGCAGGCAGAGATTCCTCCATCTGCTGCATGAGCGGCAATGCCTGACGCATCGCCTTGCTCACCAACTTATTGGAAAGTCCCCCCGTTAACGGATACACCGGCTGCCTTGTCCTGGTCAGATCGGCATATTTCTCCGGGGAATAGAACTCAGGATGCTCCATGACAAGCCCTGCCCCTTTTGCGGTTACGGTTCCCACAAAGATAAATTCCTGCCCGATATGTAAGGTTCTGCAAAGATAAGGCATATTATACCATGTGATCTTCAACGCCCCGGTGATATCCTTTACCGTGCAGGTAACCAGCATCAAAGACCGCACCCGCTTTGCCTCCGCATAGGAAGCAATGGATGCCCGGATAGCCGCCCGCGCTCCCACCTTCAATGCATCGATATCTACCGGCTCCTCATAGGAAAGATAATATCTCGGATAAAGATGAATCAAATCCTCCACCGTATCCACACCTAATTTATGAAAAAGAGTAGACGTTTTATCGCCTACTCCTTTTATTTTGCTGACAGAATCTTCTAACTGCATAAAACACTCCTACACAATACATGCTGCAAAATTGTATTTCCCTATTCCACCGAAATCACATAATAGTATATCGGCTGTCCGCCAAAATAAACCTCTACATCAGCATCCGGAAGCTCTGCCGCAATCCGCTCAGAAAGCGCATTTGCCGCCTCCTCCGTTACCTCCTCGCCATAGTACAGAGAAACCAGCTCTGAATCTGCATCTGTAATTGCCTTAATCAGAGCAATCGTGGTCTCCTCCATATTCTGTCCTACTGCCTCAATGCCATTATCACCGATACCCATGTAGTCGCCCATGTGAATCTCTTTGCCATCAATGCTGGTATCCCTGACAGCATAGGTTACCTCACCAGATTTCACTGCCTCTAAAGCGTCCTTCATCGCTTCTTCATTCTCCTCCGGAGTGGCATCTGCACTGAAGCCAATCATGGCGGAAATTCCCTGTGGCACTGTCTTTGATGGAACGACAATAATATTTTTATCCTCCGTCAGCGACTTTGCCTGGTTTGCAGCCAAAATAATATTTTTATTGTTCGGCAAAATAAAGATATTTTCTGCATTTACGGCCTGAATCGCCTCTAACATATCTTCCGTGCTGGGATTCATGGTCTGTCCCCCGGAAATAATATAATCAACATTCAGTTCAGCAAAAATATCATTCATGCCGTCACCGATGGAAACCGCAATAAACCCATACGGCTTTGCCGGTTCGGCCGCCTTTGCTTCCCTCTCCGCCTGCTGCTCCTTCGCTAACTTCTCCGATTCCTTGATGACCTTCTCCTGATGCTCTAAACGCATATTGTCCACTTTCATGTTGCTCAGGGAGCCATAGGTAAGCGCCTTCTCAAACGCCTGCCCCGGATGGTTCGTATGCACATGAATTTTTACAATCTCATCATCCGCCACTACCACAAGAGAATCACCGATGGAAAGCAAAAACTGCTTGAATTCTTCCTCATCCTTCTCCCCAAATGGCTTCTCCAGCATGATAATAAACTCTGTACAATAACCAAACTTAATATGGGAGGTATCAATGTTCTCTGTATCCACTGCGCGGACCGCCTGCTGCTTTGATGCCGCCGGAATCTCTACATCATAGTCTGCAGGGTTGCCCACAAAGCAGTCGTATGCCCCGTGAAGCACTTCCATCAACCCTTGGCCGCCAGAATCCACCACACCTGCTTCCTTTAATACCGGCAGCATATCTGGCGTCTTTGCCAAAATCTCATAGCCGTAATCAATTAAATTTTTGAAAAACGTACCCATATCCCCGGCAGAGGAAGCCAGCTCCGTGCTCATATCGGACATTCCCTTGGCAACCGTGAGTATGGTGCCCTCCTTCGGCTTCATAACCGCCTTGTATGCCGTCTCCACAGCCTTGTTAAAGCCCAGGGAAATATCCGCTATCGTCAGCACATCCTTATCGCCCACGCTCCTGCAGAAGCCTCTGAACAACTGTGACAAAATGACACCGGAATTGCCTCTGGCGCCTCTTAAGGAACCGCTGGAAATCGCCTTTGCCAGCATTGCCATGGTAGGCTCCTCTAAAGCCTGCACTTCCTTTGCCGCCGACATGATAGTCAGTGACATATTGGTTCCCGTATCCCCGTCCGGCACAGGAAATACATTTAACTCATTAATATATTCCTTTTTTGCTTCAATCCGTTTCGCACCTGCCAAAAATGCCATCTGAAGCTGCTTTGCATTCATAGTACTCGTATTCACAACCGATATCCTCCTGCTTTTTAATCAATGATTCTGACACCCTCCACGAAAACGTGAATCGTGTCAACCTTCATCCCAGTAAACTCTTCCACCTTATAGCGGACAGTGTGCATCAGATTATCGGCAACGGTAGAGATGCAGACGCCGTATGCAACAATAATATGCATATCAATAGTCAGCATATTGTCCTCACCAACGGTAACCGCAACGCCCTTGCTGACACTGTCGCCCTTCAAGAGCTTCACCAAACCGTCCTTCATGCTGACTGTTGCCATTCCCACAATACCGAAGCAGGAAGTGGCTGACAAACCGGCATACTGTGCAATGACTTCATTTTCAATCAAAACCTTACCATTTTCCGTAGTCAAGCTACCCTTCATGTAAATACCTCCTTAAATGTCGGATGCTCCGCAGGAGCCGACCATTATAACTTTCATATCGCGCTTTATACTAGCATTTACTATATAAGCCCGGTACCAAGCATCCTCGCAGACATGGTACCTGCACCTATTCTAAATACTTTTACACATGATTATAAGTATTATACCCTCTTTTCCACAAAAAAGAAATAATTATTTCAAACACTGCAAATATTTTGGTATAAGTACTATTTTCATTATTTCATTATTTTTTAAAATAATTCTTGCATTTGCAAAGGATATCTGTTAATATTGACATGTTGCAGACCTGTAAAGGTTGATTTTTTACGCAAGGAGGTGCTTAAAGTGGCAAAGTGTTCAATTTGTAATAAGGGCGCTCATTTCGGAATTAAGGTGAGCCATTCTCATAGAAGGTCTAACAAGATGTGGAAGTCTAATGTGAAGTCTGTCAAGGCTATCGTGAACGGCGCTCCAAAAAAGATTTATGTATGTACTTCCTGCTTAAAGTCCGGCAGGGTTGAGCGTGCATAAGCAGAGGCTTTTACAGCTTGTATATCGCCAGAGTCATTACAAAAAACCAGCAGTGTTGTCTGCTGGTTTTTTGTTTTTGTATATCATTCAGCTAGTGTACTGTACCAATGATACAATACACTAGAGATACACCTCTCCATACTGGCTGTCCAGCCATTCCATGACTGTCTCCCTTCCCTGCTCAGTAAAAGGAAAACGCTGAAATATCTTTTTTTCCTCCGCCGTCTTTTCAAAACAGAATTCATCGGGATAGGTCACTGCCAGATATTGCTGCTCTCCGCCCTCTTGCCCCGGCGGCTCGCAGACGATGCGATAACGCATTTTTTGATGACTGCCCAAAAAGGGCTGCTTAAATGTAAAATAATTATGATTCGGTATACAATCCTTTGATAAATATTTCATAGCAGATTCCCCGTCACTTCCTATTCCACTGAATTTAATACCCCTAAAAATATAGGCAAATTGTTTTCCATGTCCATAACCGCATAGATAAACGGTCTGTCCAATATGACCTCCTTCGGCTCGTCCTCCCGGATTGCAGTCAGCATATCCATATCCAGCGCAGTGGCAGCCGCTGCCCTCGTCCCATTTTCATCCACCTCAATAAATGTCTTTTGCAGGACTTGGTCAATTTTAAGGACACCGGTGGCAGTATCTGCCATCAGGCTGAAATCTGCCGTATCCAAAAAGGCCTCCTTCATTCCAAGCGCCTCCAGCGCTTCCCTAAGCTCCACCTGATACTCCGACGAAAATTTCGGCATAGTCACGCGAACCGGCTGCATTTTATCTGCATTTTGAAACAACTGGATAAATTGTTCTGCCGACAAATGTGAAATATAGTCCTCCGGCGACATACCCTTCTCCGGTAAAATGGCGGCAAATGCATATTTCCCGCCATCATAATATTTTAAAAACCCCGTGGCATGAGCATCCTCGAGATATCCGTGCAGATTGTCACGCATGCCTTCCACGGTCTGGACAGATTGATCCGCCGCCGTAAAGGCAAAGTCCGGCTCCATTTGCTCCGGTGAGAACTGATCAACCCATTTTCCCTCAAAGGTAATGGCATTTATAATATACATGACGGCACCATTCGGGATGAACTCCAGTATGGAAGGAATCATGCCGTTGGTGTTATAGTTTACCCAGCCGTTGATATCAGTTACCGTTGTATCATCAAAGGGCGCCTGATAAACCTCTGCATGAAAAGCCGCAACCTTCTTCAAATAGTCCTCCCTTACCGTTATCAAATTCTCCATCCCGGAAGAGACATGACTGTTATCATAAACCCAAAGTGCATTTGCATTTTGAAAATGCACCTGCTCACTGCCCGTAAGCTGCTCCACATAGGTATTCAAATACCGGCTCAACATATCAATATCCTGCTTTTCTTCTGTATCTGCAGCCTGTCCTGCTTCCAAAGGCATTCTGCCCCAGAGCACCTGCTCCAGCTCCCGCTTTGTCTGACCGTCAGCGCCATTGGCGGCAATCGCCAGCGCCATCTGCGCAGAGGCAGGAGAAATCATATAATTACCGTTGTCTGCCGGTTTTTCCATGCATTGCTTTAGCAAATTTAAAGAAAAGGCAGTGGTACCCGACAAAAACTGATCATCTAACGCCGCCGCTGCTACTGCATCTCCCGAAGCTGCCTGCGTCAGTTTTACCGCAGTATACTCCGGCTCCGAAATTGCTGTATGTTTCCCTTCCTCTTTTGGCTCCTCTGAACCGATGCCGCCGGCACCCGGCCCAAGGGAAAGGAAATTCTCATCTGCCATGGTGTTTTCCTCCTCCGTGGTCTGTACATACTCTGCGGCGTCCTTCTTTTGGCAGCCGCCGCAAAGCAGGCCAAGACTACATAAAGCCAATATAAATAGCAGCTTATTATACTTTTTCTTTGCCATATATCCATACGACCTTTCAAAATTTTTATATTTTTAACTGCATTTAAGATATCATCAAAGCTCTCCCGGGTCAAGCCTGCGGCATATTTTAAACAATTCTCCCATCTTCAATACAGATGATTCGTTCCGCATATGCTGCTATGTTCTTATCGTGGGTTACCATGATAATTGTTTTACCCATTTCATGAAGCCCCTTCAAAATCTCCATAACCTCTTTTCCTGTTTTGGCATCAAGTGCCCCGGTGGGTTCATCCGCCAGTATGATATTATTTTCTGACGCTAAAGCACGGGCGATGGCGCACCTTTGCTGCTGCCCCCCTGATACCTCGCTTGGCTTTTTGGAAGCCTGTTCCTTTATCCCCACGGAATCGAGCGCCTCCAGCACCAGCTTCTTTCTTTTTTTTGCCGGAACATTCTTTATCTTCAGGGGGAGCTCCACATTTTCAAATATCGTATACTGGTTCATAAGAGCAAAGCCCTGAAATATAAAACTTATCTTTCTCTTCCTGATGTCATGCAGAGCACTGTCAGATGCCTCATGTACCGCCTCATCGTCCAGATAATATTCCCCTGCAGTGGGCTTATCCATACATCCGATAATATTAAGCAGGGTTGATTTGCCGCTTCCCGAGGTTCCCATAACGGCAACCCAGCTTCCATCCTCAATCTCTAACGATATTCCGTTTAATGCCGGCGTTTCCACATTTTTCGTCTTATATACTTTCGTTATATCCTTTAACTGAATCATACCTTATATCCCCCTATCAGCTTGACCGGCTGTGTCCTTTTTACCAGAATCACCGGAATTACGGACATGATACACATATACGCAACTGCAAATACTGCCACCACAGGCAGAATATGACTTACCAGTATATCCATGACAATTCGGTCTGCAATCCCATACACCCGCTTGTAGTATGGGACAATCGTTGTTTTACTCACAAGGAAAGCGATGACTGCCCACAGAATAAATGAAACAAGCACCCGCCTCACATTCTCCATAAATACAATCAGGCTGATATCCCTGACAGAGCTTCCGTTGGCATACATGATGCCAAAATCCCCGGCACGTTCTATGGCATCAGACACCTGAATACAGAGCATAATGATAAATATGATAAGCACCAGCCATATCAGGATATTTCTTGTGGAGGCAACAACCTGCTCATTATTTACCTCTCTCATGTATAACAGTCCCTCACAGGAGGCACCGGCTATTTCCATGCCATACTTTTTGGCAATCTCCCGTATGGCATCCATCCCTTCCTCCACGCTGTATCCATCATTGACGGAAAATGTGGCCCAATTACGATTTATCCAATCAAGATTCACCAAAACCATATTATCCAGACAGACAGAATAATCCAGCTCCAGGACATCGGATGACCTGAACATAACTTCAGGGTCTATGACGCTGGTGCCCCGCTTAAATATGCCAGCGACAACATAGGTCTCGTCTCCGTCCGTATATATGGTCCCCACATCTACCGATGATAAATCAGCCCCCAGATAGAGATAGGTGATACCCTCTTCATTTTCCCGGTACCCCCCCTTCTGAAATTTTACATTTAATAAATCAAAAACTTTTTTATTACTGACATCATATCCTACGAGATAATCTGACGGTATGCCGCCGGTATGTATCGTGGCATCGTTTTCTGTCTGCAGCTTTACCAGCTCCTCTGTGCCGCCATAATTAAATACCCCCTCCATATATACCCCGGCCGCATATATTTCCTCTGCCCGGTTTACCTCTGACATAAAAGCCTGCCAATCCTCCTGATTGAATGACGAAGCAGGGTCGTCATCAAAACGGAACACTCCTGTTCCATCTACCCCCTTGGTAAACAGCTTATTGCACTGCTGCTTCCCATACTGGGTCGCCGTATATGCAAAAAGGGCGACCGATAGCAGTAACAGGGACAGAACGCACATAATGACAGATGCCACATACATCAGATATTTCCTGCCTACAAAATCTCTGGCAAATGACCATATATTGATAAGCTTCATCCCTGCACCTGCCATTTCCACAGCCCCTGTGCCGGACTTAGCTGCCTGATGCTCGTCAGTGGAACGATGGCTGTAATGAGGAATATCAGCAAAGTCTGTATGCCAATACTTCTATAGTTCATATTGGCAAAAAGGAAGCCCGCACTTCCGGAAATACCGGCGATAAACATGGCTGCAAATGCCATCACCGTTCCGGCTGCCTGAATGCATAAAAGGTTCAGACAAAAACCGATTCCGATTCTCCCCTTTGCCTCGCCAAATGCCATCCGTATCATCATCTCCTTCGTCCTCCTCTTTGCCCATATTCTCGCCACCGAAAAACAGCTGACCACCCCGAAGGCATAAACCAGCATTACCATCTGCCTGCTAAGCTCATACAGCATTGCCGAGACATCACCCAATATGGTCTCTTCTTCATCAGCGGCAGATGCCGCTATCTCCCATTTCGTCTCAGGAAACTCCTCACCAATCCATGCATCAAGAAGGGTCTCCGTATCCTCCGCTTCCGTATTGCTTCGGTATATCAGGCGTGCAATCCCTGTGTGCATATCTTCCAAGATGTATTGCTGCATTTTCTCACCCATGGAAGGAAAGAACATATACATCCTTTCATCGTCACCGCTGCCGGTAGCATCTTGAAGAATGCCTATGACCTCATATGCTTCCTGTTCAAACTCCATGTATAACCTGTCATCATGCTGTGTCGTAAAAGGCAAAAGACCTTCTCCTATGACAACCAGCTTGTCCCCACGTTCAAATTCCTCTGCCGTGGGATATCTGCCGCTTTCCAGCGCCTCCAGCGGTGGCTCCGAATACTTCAGATATACTTCAGCAATAGCCGTATCAAAGGAATCAGCAAAGGTGGAGCCTGTATAACGCTCATAAATGATGTTACCCTTCACAGCGGGGAGCTCAGGCGCATCATACTGCTTCGTTACAATATCATCTGCTCCATCCGTATCCCCATCATTCTCCTCCATATACATAATGGTAATCCAGTACGACTGTGCATATTCCTCTGCCGTCTGGTCACTCATACTTGCTTTGAGAATGATTTCATACCGCTGTGCAATTAACACCATGATGACCGTGACCATGGTTGCCAGAACCAGCAACGCCGTCATTAACTTATCATGCACCAGTTTTTTCATGGAATTCCCCCTCCGTGGTCTGTACATACTCTGCGGCGTCCTTTTTTTGGCAGCCGCCGCAAAGCAGACCAAGACTACATAAAGCCAATATAAATAGCAGCTTATTATACTTTTTCTTTGTCATATATCTATACGGTCTTTCAAAATTTTTTATATTTTTAATTGCATTTAAGATAGCATCAAAGCCCTTCCAGGTCAAGCCTGCGGCATATTCCTTTCCCCTTTTTTGCATAATAAAAACGCCTTTCCCTTTCGGCATAGACATTACCTAATCTAAGAAAAATACGAAAGAGAAAGAAGTTTTTATGGAATTTTCTATTTTTGATATGCTCTAAAAACCCGGGGGTATTGGACTTTTCGCTGTATTATTTTCTATTGCTTCATCTTCCGCCTGCTCCCTTATTTCATCCTGAACCTCGTCAAAGGCTTCTATCAGCTTATCCCACTCCTTCTCTGTGAAGGACTGGTTTCCAATCTGATAGGAAGGCTCCGTATCTCCATTTTTTATTTTTTCGCTGATTTCCTGTATTTTTTCATGTAATATTTTTTGATAATCAACGCTTTCTTTCTCATTTTCATAACGGGCATTTTGCACTCGCTGCCCGCCCACTTTTTCGATTTGCATTACACTTCTCCCTTCAAGACAAATCAAAACAGCGACAGTGATTGCACAGATATCCATCCATGGTTCACTGCCGCTGTAAAAAAATTATCTTATAGCTCCTCGCCGTTGCTCTCAATGACCTTCTGATACCAGTAGAAGGAATCCTTTTTGTAACGGTTTAATGTACCGCTGTTTTCATCCTCTTCCCGGTCTACATAGACGAAGCCGTAACGCTTCTGGTAGCCGTTTAACCAGCTTAACAAATCCGTGTAGGACCATGTGCAATATGCCAGCACGCGGCAGCCGTCATCACAGGCTTTTTTCAGCTCTTCTATGTGGCGCTTCAGATAATCGATACGGTACGGGTCGTGAACCTGTCCATCTTCCAGCTTATCAAAGGCGCCCAGGCCATTTTCTGAAATGACGACCGGCAAATCGTAACGTGATGTAATCTCCCGGCAGCACATGCGAATCCCCATCGGGTCAATCGTCCAATCCCAATCGGTGGTAGGAAGAAACTCATTTTGCGGACTTTTGTATAAGCCAGGCACACCCTGCACCTTGGCAGTTCCCTTCTTGCCTGTGTTATTCATCTCATGGGATGCACCAACGCCGTCCAATGGGTTATACTCCACTACGCAGGTCTGATAATAATTCACACCCATAAAATCAATCATGGACGCCGCCTTTTTCATCACTTCAGCATCTCCCGGCTCCAGCTTAGGCGCCCAACCCTTGCTCTCCAGATAGCGGATAGCGCTTCTCGGATATCTGCCATATGCATATACATCCATCCAATAAAAGGTCTGCAAATCATCATGATCCGCCTTTGCCATGGCATTTTCCGGTTTTCTGTCATAGGCATAGCTCGGAGAATAGGCAAAGGATGAACCCACCATTGCATCAGGATAAAGCTCCTTCAATGCCAGCACACTTTTGGCATGTGCCATATTCGCATGATGGTTTACCTGGTAAAAGATGCTGTTGGCATCTACCTTTCCCGGCGGATGCATGCCTGCCAGCCAGCCAAGACTGGTAAATACATTTTGCTCGTTCATAATGATCCAGTGCTTTACCCTATCACCATAACGCTTGAACAATGTGGTGGCGTAGTTTACAAAATCATCCACAATCCGTCTATCCTCCCAGCCGTGGTACTGCTCCTCCAACGCCTGAGGCATGTCCCAATGGTAAACCGTCACCATCGGCACAATGTTGTACTTAAGAAGCTCATTAATTAAATCATCGTAAAATTGTAGCCCTTTTTCATTTACTTCCCCGTTTCCATCGGGAATGATTCTTGTCCATGCAATGGAAAAGCGGTATGCCTTAAGCCCCTGCTCTGCCATCAGCGCCACATCCTCCTTATAGCGGTGGTAATGGTCTACTGCCTTGTCTCCGGTAGTCGCCTGAAATGTCTTGCCCGGAATCCGCACAAAGGTATCCCAGTTGGACACTCCTTTGCCGTCCTCATTCCAGGCACCCTCTACTTGATAGGCAGCGGATGCACTGCCCCAGAGGAAATCCTTTGGAAATCCCTTGGATTCACTAAAATACATATGATAGCCCTCCATTTTCTGTCCGAGACCCTGATAAGCCCCAAACCTTATAAGTTTTCACATTTTGCTTTATGCTGCAATCTGTACTTGTTCCTGATATTTCAATTATATTAGAAATCTTCGTTTTCCGCTATCACATTTTCATATTTTTTTATAACAATTTTCTAATGTGGTATATCACATTCATATTCCTGCTGCTCTCTGCTCTGTCTCGCCTTCTCATATAGATCTATACATTCCTGCCCGGTAAGTGCCTGCCCCGTCTCCAAATATTGTATAAAAC
>CAMWOF010000037.1 GCA_947175805.1 uncultured Clostridiaceae bacterium | reverse complement strand
ATTCTAATCCGTTATTTATGTGAATTCTAACATAGTACAAAACAAAATACAAATAAAAAATGGAACAAAGTAAAAAAATGAAACAAAGTAAAACAAAAAACATTGAAAAAGCACAAGTAAAACCGTGTAAAATGTGAAAGAAAGCCAAAGGTGAAATGTTGAAATGCCTTTCTTCATATGCTACAATGGGAAAGGTTGTTTTTTTGAAATAAGCGTCGAAGACAGGCGCAAAACACTTATTATAAGGAGGTCTGGCAAGATGATAAAATTATATGACGGCGGTGCGTATCTGATAAACGGCACCGACATTGTGACAGATGAAGCCAAAGTGAAGGCAAAGGCAGGAGATGTTAGCAGGGAAGAGGCGGTAAAAAATACCATGGCATACGGTATTTTAAAGGCGCATAACACTTCCGGCAGCATGGAGTCATTGCAGATAAAATTTGATAAATTAACCTCCCACGATATCACCTTTGTGGGTATTATCCAGACGGCGAGGGCTTCGGGGCTTACAAAGTTCCCGATACCGTATGTACTTACAAACTGCCATAATTCCCTCTGCGCAGTGGGGGGCACAATTAATGAGGATGACCATATGTTTGGCCTTTCCTGTGCAAAGAAATATGGCGGCATTTATGTTCCGCCGCACCAGGCAGTCATTCACCAGTTTGCCAGGGAAATGCTGGCAGAGGGCGGCGCTATGATTTTGGGCTCCGACAGCCATACCCGCTATGGTGCATTGGGAACCATGGCTATCGGCGAGGGTGGCGGGGAGCTTGTTAAACAACTGCTTTCCAAGACCTATGACGTGAAGATGCCGGGCGTGGTCGCCATTTACCTTGACGGGGAGCCGATGAAGGGAGTCGGGCCTCAGGATGTGGCGCTGGCAATTATCGGCGCTGTATTTGAAAACGGATACGTGAAGAATAAGGTGATGGAGTTTGTAGGCCCTGGTATTTCCAAGCTGTCTGCGGATTACAGAATTGGCATTGACGTCATGACTACGGAGACTACCTGCCTGTCCTCTATCTGGAGGACGGACAGTGAGGTAAAACAGTTCTATGAAATCCATGGACGTGCTGACGCTTATAAGGAGCTGAATCCGGGGGCAGTGGCATATTATGACGGTATGGTCTACGTTGATCTGTCAAAGATTGAGCCGATGATTGCTATGCCGTTCCATCCGAGCAACACTTACACGATTGCGGATCTGAAGAAAAACCTGACAGACATCCTGGAGGATGTGGAGAAGAAAGCGCTGGTTTCTTTAGACGGACAGGTGGATTTCTCCTTAAAGAATAAAGTGCGTGATGGTAAATTATATGTAGATCAGGGTATTATTGCCGGCTGTGCCGGCGGCGGCTTTGAAAACATCTGTGCTGCTGCGGATATCCTAAAGGGAAAGAGTATTGGCGCTGACGAGTTTACGCTCTCCGTATATCCGGCATCCACGCCGATTTACATGGAGCTGGCAAAGAACGGCAGGCTGGCGGATTTGATGGCTGCCGGCGCCATTGTAAAGACTGCATTTTGCGGGCCGTGCTTTGGCGCAGGGGATACTCCGTCTAACAATGCCTTTAGTATCCGCCATTCTACCAGGAACTTCCCGAACCGCGAGGGCTCAAAGATTCAGAACGGGCAGATTTCTTCAGTGGCATTGATGGATGCTCGTTCCATTGCTGCAACTGCGGCAAATAAGGGTTATCTGACGGCTGCTACGGATATGGATGTGGAGTACACGGGACCTAAATATTTCTTTGATAAGACGATTTATGATAACAGGGTTTACGATGGCTGGGGCAAGGCAGACCCTTCCGTGGAGATTGCCTTTGGCCCGAATATCAAGGACTGGCCGTCCATGGTGGCGCTGACGGATAATCTGATTCTCAAGATGGCGTCTGTAATTCATGACCCGGTAACAACGACAGATGAGTTGATTCCTTCCGGCGAGACGTCCTCCTACCGCTCGAATCCGCTGGGACTGGCAGAGTTCACATTGTCCAGAAAGGATCCAATGTACGTTTCCCGCGCAAAAGAGATTCAGGCGGTGGAAAAAGTACGTGAGGCTGGAGAGTGCATGGGAGAGGCATATCCGGAAATGCGGACAATCATGCATGCAGTCAAAGCAAAATTTGACGGTGTGGACAAAAAAAATACCGGCGTTGGCTCTGTGATATTCGCAGTGAAGCCGGGGGACGGCTCTGCCAGGGAGCAGGCGGCCTCCTGCCAGAAGGTGCTCGGCGGTTGGGCAAATGTGGCGAAGGAATATGCGACAAAGCGTTACCGCTCGAATCTGATTAACTGGGGCATGCTGCCGTTTATCATGCCGGAGGAGTATGATTTTGAGGTTGGGGACTATATCTTTATTCCGGGCATTGCAAAAGCAGTGGCAGAAAAGAACGATGATATTAAGGCTTATGTTGTCAATAAGGATATGAAGGAGCTGACCTTCCATCTGGGTGATTTGACCGATGATGAGAGAGAGATTATATTAGACGGCTGCCTGATTAATTATAACCGGGCGGGGAAGTAGTTTAGCCGGAGGTTGAATGTTATGAAGCTTACGAAGATTAAAAAGAACGCTATCCGCTGTAAAGCCTGCGGAGATATTGTTATTTCTAAGCAGAGAAATAAGGTGATGAAGTGCTCCTGCGGTGTATGCAGTGCCGATGGCGGGCCTTATTACCTAAAACGTACCGGTGACTATGAAGAACTGGCAGAGACAGAGGAGATTGAGGTTGAAGACTAATATACAGACAGAGCAGGAATACAAAAGGGATTTACGTCCGATTGATGTCTTAGGACTGGCGGTGGGAGCCATTATCGGCTGGGGGTGCTTTGTGCTGCCCGGCACCTCCTTCCTGCCGGAGGCAGGGCCGTTGGGCGCTGCTTTAGGGCTTTTTTTGGGCGCTGTTATTATCATGCTGATTAGTTTAAGCTACAGCTATTTGATTGGCAAATACCCGGTGTCCGGCGGAGAATATATTTTTGTAAAGGAAGCCTTTGGCAAGCGGGCTGCCTATGTGTGCGGCTGGTTTATCATACTGGCATATTGGTCTTTGATTCCTATGAATGCCACAGCATTAGCGATGATTGGCAGATATATTTTCCCTGGAGTGGTTCAGGTGGGGTATCTCTATGATGTGGCAGGGTTTCAGGTATATCTCGGCGAGATCGTCCTTGCGTATCTGTTTATTATTGGTATTGCGGTATTAAATATCCGGGGTATCAAGAGTGCAGGGTGGCTGCAGACAGTGGTATCCCTGACGCTGGTAGGCGCTATTTTCTTTGCCACAATCGGTGTGCTTTTGACCGGAGCGGATGTTTCTAATCTACAGCCGGGCTTTGCAGAGGGAAAAGGCAGTGTTGCCTGCATATTTTCGGTGGTGGCATATGCGCCGTACTGCTTTATCGGCTTTGACTGTATCCCGCAGGCATCGGAGGAATACGGCTTCTCCCATAAAAAATCCCGATTCATCATGCTGGGGGCGATTATGCTGGCAGCGCTGTTATATATATCTGTGTGTACCATTACGGCTGCGGTGGAACCATGGCAGGCATTGCTGGACAAAAATCCTGACTGGGCGACAGGGCAGGTCATTGAGGAGGCGCTTGGAAAGCCGGGCATTTTATTTATTGCCCTGGCCATGTTTTGCGCCGTGGTTTCGGGAATCAATGCCTTTATGATATCTACCAGCCGGTTAATGCACGCCATGGCGAGAGAGCAGGTGCTGCCGGAGGGCTTTTCCAGACTGGATGAAAAGAGAAAAACGCCGGTCAATGCCATTATTTTTATTGCAGGCATTTCCTTGATTGCTCCCTGGTTTGGGAGGCAGGTTTTAAGCTGGATTGTGGATATGACCGCAGTGGGCGGCGGCATGGCCTTTTGCTTCACCACGATTGCGGCGGCAAGGCTGGCATATAAAGAAAAAAATTATAAGCAGTGCGCAGTCGGTGTGCTGGGTTTTTTAGCGGCATCTATCTTTTTAGTGTTGACCGTAGTGCCGGGCATGCCGGGCTTTTTGTGCCGGGAGTCCATGATTTTGTTAGTGGTGTGGATTTTTCTCGGTATATTGTTTTATCAGGTAACGCAGAGAAGGTGAAGGATAAATGGGGCTTCAAACCGCAAAAATAATTCAATGCAACCAAGCGTAGCATAGAAAAACAACCAATGTAAACAAGTGTTGCTGGTGAAAATACCACTTTTCTTTTAGGCTGAAAAAAAGCAAAAGAAAGGTGGTATTTTTTTCATGAGCAGGGATGTGATTATTTCAGCAAAGCATTTAAAGAAGAGCTTTGGCAAGGACGACAGTTTACAGACTGTGTATTCAGATTTGAACATTGATATTTATAAAGGGGAGTTTACGGTGATTATGGGTTCCTCCGGTGCAGGAAAGTCCACGCTTATGTATTCTCTTTCAGGTATGGATAAGCCGGATGCCGGGGAAATTCGTTTTGACGGTACGGATATCACAAAGCTAAGCAGTGATAAGCTGGCGGTATTCCGGAGAAAACAATGCGGCTTTGTGTTTCAGCAAATCTATCTTATTGATAAAATGAGCCTAATGGACAATGTAATTACAGCAGGGGCGCTTACAAACAAAAACCGCAGAGATATCGTTTCCAGGGCTAAGGAGCTGTTTGAACTTGTTAATATACCGGAGCAGACGCAGAAAAAAATGCCTTCACTGATTTCCGGCGGTGAGGCGCAGCGGGCAGGCATTGTGCGGGCGGTGATTAACAATCCTAAGGTTTTGTTTGCTGATGAACCGACAGGTGCATTAAACTCGGCAAATTCAGCGGCTGTGCTGGATGTTTTTACCTCACTGCACAAGCAGGGGCAGAGCATTGTTATGGTAACGCATGACAAAAAATCAGCCCTTCGGGGAAACCGTATCCTGTATATAAAGGACGGTCAGCTATTCGGGGAATGTGATTTGGGTGAATATGAAGAGAACAAAGACCGCACGGCTAAATTTGAGGCGTTCCTCGGGGAAATGGGGTGGTAGTATGGGACTGGTAATACATAATCTGAAGAAACAAAAAAGCCAGTTTTTGTCCTTTGGGATTATGGTTTGTATCACGGCGCTGATTGTGAATACAGCGTTGGTGCTGGCCTTTCAGACCGGGAAAGCGTATGACAAAAGCTTTGCAGAGAAAAATACTGCGGCAATTAATGTACTGATACCTGCCGCCGTGGATAATGACGGTATCGAAGGGGAAATGAATAAAATCGAGGGAGTCCTGTCCGTGGAAAGGCACGAGGGGGTATTTACAAGTGCCACGGTTCGGGAGTTTGCGGGCTCGGATTTTGATATGAATACAGTGTTTTATAATTTGGAGGGGGAGAGAAGTGTAAATTTGTTAGAGGTGTCGGAGGATGCCGGACATTCGGAAAAGAGTGTTTATGTGCCTGAATATATGATTCGATTAGGCGGGTTTAACCTGGGTGATGAAATTACATATTCCATCGGTGATAAAGACTATACATTTTCGATTGGCGGCTCTGTATCGGAAATGCAGTACGGAAACTACGGCACAGGCCTGATTGGCGCATATCTCCCCCAAAAGGCATATGAGGAATTTGCCTCGGAAAACAGCGGTGCGCTGACAGCAGAGTATTCCATGATGACGGCGGATAATGTAAAGCTTTCCCAAGTCAGAAATGAAATCGCAGCCCTATGCTCTAATAAGGGGATTCCGCTGTTGAATATTGGTGACAAGGATGCTGCAAAGCAGACAAGGACTATGGTTTGTACCCTTCTGATTGTCGTTTTCCTCTGCCTTGCCGCAATCATTTTCATGGTTAATATATTCCTCTGCAATTTCCGGATTAAAAACAGTATAGAGGATGAAATGACCAATATGGGCGTGTTAAAGGCAATCGGTTATACCAGCGGCATGATTATTACATCCAATGTCGTGCCATATACTATGGTGGGGGCTGCCTCATCCGCAATCGGTGCGGCGCTTTCTTATACAATCCTGCCATTTGTTGCAGACATTCTGGCAGCCCAGTCCGGCTTTTCCTTTGCACCCGTATTCGACGTGACCGCACTGTGCCTGACTATCATTTTTTCCACAGGGCTGATTCTGCTTTTTACATATATATCTGCCGGGAAAATACGTCTGTTAGAGCCGATTATTGCAATCAGAGGGATTATGACCGCAGGGACTGCTAAAAACCATTTTCCACTGGAGGATTCGAAAATGGGAATCAAATTTACGCGTGTGTTAAAGCAGATTAGCCAGTCTGCTGGGCAAAACCTGCTGCTCTTTGTGCTTTCCTTCTGCATTATGGTTCTGCTTTCCTTTGCAGGGACACTGTTTTATAATGTAAGCATCAACCCCGATAATTTTATGGATACCCTCTCAGAGGAGTCTCCTTCTGTCATATTTGCAGCCGCAGACGGAAAAATGGAGGAGCTTAAGAAGGAGCTTGCAAAAGATAGCCGGGTAAAGGAGGTTTTGGAATATGCCCAGACGCCGGTCAGCTATGAAGAAGGCAGCCTGACCTGCTTTGTCTCTGAGGACTTTTCTCTTGTCAAAAATGATATTTGCTATGAGGGAAAAAATCCTGCCGGTGACGATGAAGCCGCAGTGGGAAGTGCGCTTGCCGGACAATATGCCATTGGAGACAGCATTGAGATTATAAACGGCAGCAAGGCGCATACGTATACCGTAACCGGATTTATCCAGAGTGTCAACAATAATGGAATGGTTTTGGAGCTTACCGGGGAAGGCTATGAAAGAATCAGTGAGAACAAGCCGAATACGTTGAATGTATATTTGGCGGAAGCCTCAGCGGAAACCTTCATCTCCGAATGGGAAGCTGAATATCCGGATGATATTGCCAATGCCGTTAATTATGAGCAGCTTGCAGAAAATGGGCAGCGGATGTATGCGGGAATTGTTTCTGCGGTGACCGTCGTGCTGTTTATCATTTCTGTGCTGGTAGTTTTGCTTGTTATGTACATTATTATAAATTCCATGCTTACCCGCCGCAGGCAGGAATTTGGAATCTATAAAGCAATCGGCTATTCTAACAGACAGCTTTTATTGCAGTCAGCCGGCAGCTTTGTGCCTGTCATTGCAGTTGCGGCGATTCTGTCTGTCATTGCAGGGCTTATGTATCTGCCTGCGATGAATAATGCAATTTTCAGCCTGCTGGGCGCAATGAAAAATCATTTTGAGATATCGTTGGGATTTCTGTTTATATTAGCGCTGCTGTTTATCGCAGTCAGTTTTATCATCTGCATTGTGCTTGCTATGCCGATGAAACGCATTACGGCGTACTCTCTATTAAAGGAGTAGTGGAAGAAATTTGTCTGATAGCGTAAGGGGACGCTAAAATCGCATTAAGTAAAAAATGAGTTGTGGAAGTGTCAGGTGTTTTTTGAGAGGTATGACAGATTGGAGGAAATATGAATTTTTCAGAGAGATTACGGGAAATACGTCAAAAAGAGGGATTGTCCCAAGAGCAGCTTGCGGAAAAAATCGGGGTGTCCAGACAGGCTATAACGAAATGGGAAACGGGAAAAGGGCTTCCTGATATTGAAAATTTGGTGATTATAGCAGAAATATTTAAAACTACTCTGGACGAATTGATTTTGACGTCAAAGCAGATAAAGGCAGAGGCGAAGCCGGAGCTTTTTACCAGTGAGACGCTTTATGATATTGACTGTGAGCGGCATTTTAACATTAACCTGGGAAGCGCAAGGGCGTTGACGGTATCCTCAGGGACGGATGAGAAGTTGCATATCTGCCTGCAGTCCGATACCTTAGAGGATTTAGACAGTATATTCAAAATCAAGCTGGATGGAAATAGAAACAGGCTGGACGTGAACTGTGTGAAAAAGGACAAAATCAGCCGTTATGAAGCGGAGGAGGCGGTTTCAATCAATATCATGCTGCCTGAAAAATATGCGGAGCACTGCGAGATTGCCGCCTCAGTAAAACAACTGGAAATAGCAGGACTTCACATCAAACGGTTGGAGTATGACGGGGATGCAGAGCAGATTCTGGTTTCAGAGAGCAGCGGCAGCATTGAGCTGACCTCCAAAACGGATTATGAGATTACCATTGACCGGGTGCGGGGGCGTTTGGATGCAAATCAATGGAAGGCAAAGACGATTGTGCATATCCCGGAGGCAGAGTGCCCGGCAGTCAGGAATAACGGCAGAAGATGTGAGGTCTATTATATGAAGGATGGACAGGTTGTGGAGTGGGAAAATGCAGAGCGGAAAGTCATAGGTGAAAACAGGGACAAGGAGGAAAATGAGGATGTTTTAAGCATTTCTGGAATCTGCTCGGAGCTGATTGTGGATTTGCAGTAAAGCATGTGTTTGCGGTAACCTTTATAAAACAGACGGAAAATTTCATAAAATGGTTGTATCGGGAATCTATATCATGTTATAATCTTTTCATATAAAAGTTATAATTGGTCGCACGGGAGAATAGTATGAGAGTTATGCTGTGCCAGACGCAGATTGTCTGGGAGGACAAGGAAGCGAATATCGGGAAGCTGGATTCCCTGTTGAAAGAGGCGGAAGCAAAGCGGGCGGATCTTCTGTGCCTGCCGGAAATGAGCTTTACAGGTTTTTCCATGAACATTTCCGCAACCATGGATTTTAATCAGGAGACCATGAAGCGTATGCAGGCGGTGGCAGCAAAGTACAGTGTTGCCATCGCCTTTGGCTATACAGCGCCTGCGGGGCATAATAAGGCAGATAAGGGAAAAACGATTGCCAATCTCACGCTACAGGACGGTATGAAGGCCCATAACCACTATGCGGTGGTGGATAGGGACGGCAGCATTTTGGGAGACTATGTGAAGATCCATCCATTTTCCTATGCCGGAGAGAATCGGTATTTTGAAGGCGGAGACAGGCTAGTTTCTTTTGATTATGAAGGCTTTCACATCGGGCTTGCCATCTGCTATGATTTACGGTTTCCGGAGCAGTTTATGGCATTAGGAGATAATTGTGATTTGATTATATTGGGGGCGAACTGGCCGGCAGTGCGGCGAGGGCATTGGAAAATAATGTCCCAGGCGAGGGCTATTGAAAACCAGTGCTATATGGCAGTTATAAACTGCTATGGAGAGATGGCAGGGACAGCATATGCAGGAGACAGTATGCTGATATGCCCGGATGGCACGGTGCTGGGGGAGCAGACAGCGGAGGGATATTCCCTTTATGAGATAGAAAATGATGTAGGAAAGTATCGGGCGGAATTCCCAGTGCGGAAGGACAGAAAGTCGATAAACGACATATATGGAGGAAAATAAAAATGAATGAAAAAACAAGGGATACTATATTGACGATTATCTGCTATCTGCTCTCACTGCTTCCTTTTGTCTGGTGGGGCAGGGAGATGGCAGAAATAGAGACGCTGTTATATGGTGAGCTCGATACCGGGCAGTCCATGCTGTTTTATGGCGGGAGTCTGCTTGTTTTGCTGATTTGGTTTAGTATTCATACTATTTTTCATGAATTCGGGCACCTCATTGCCGGTTTGCTTACTGGATATCGGTTTGTCAGCTTTCGGGTGGGAAAGCTTGTGCTGGTAAAAGAAAATGGTAAGCTGACTACAAAGAAAATGACTCTAAAAGGCACGAGTGGGCAGTGTCTGATGTGTCCGCCGCCTTCAAAGCCGGAGGAAATGGAAGATACATGGTATTTGCTGGGGGGCCCCCTGGCAAATATGGTTCTGGCTTCCCTGAGCATGTATCTGTACAGCATTTTCACATATACCCTGGCTACCTATATCGTGTTCTTTTTGGGGGGCATCTCAGGGCTGATTTGTTGTATTATGAATCTGTTTCCCATGAAAGCAGGGGGAATGGTAAATGACGGTTATAATATTTTTATTACGGGGCGTAATGCCCACGCAAAGGCGGCACTTTATTACTGCCTGACAGCAAATGCGCAGATGTCAGAGAAAGAACAGCTATCCGATATTTCCGAAGAACTGCTGTCCGGCATCAAGGAATTTTCTTATGAGGATATTACAAATGTTGGCGAGGGGAATTTATTTTCTTTGTGCAGCCTGATATATCTTGCAGAGGGAGAATATGAGGCGGCGGAGGCATGTAGCAGGCGTCTTTTTGAGACCGAGGGTGTATTAGGGCTGTTTAAGTACGAAGCGCAGTGTGATTTGCTCTATCATGAGCTGATCGGGGCGTGTCGGCAGGAGGAGATTAAGAAGCTTTACACGAAGGAATTAAAGAAATACATTAATCAGACCAGTAGCTATCCCGCCAGGAAAATGCTTATGTTTGCATACTATCACTGCTGCAAAAAGGATGAGATGCAGGCAACTAGGGAGCTTTGTGATTTAAAAGCATTAAAAGATGTCTATCCGGTGAGGTTTGACTATGGCACTGCTTTGAAAGAGGTAGAAAGATTAAAGGCAGCAGGACATCCTGATATTGGGAAGTTAGACTTATAAGACAGGAAAAGATATCTGTTGAAATGTAAGGACAAATATGCTATAGTGGTATCGTTGTGTTGATGGTTGCGGGACAAAGACCGATATGGTATGAAAGAAACTGGCTTGCAATTATCAAACCGAGGGAATTATAGAAAGGAAGATTTAAAAAATGAAAAGCAAGATGAAAAAGACACTGGCATTGGCGATGGTATGCGTTATGATGTTGCTCTGTACTGCATGTGCTGCATCTCAGGCAGAGGATAAGGTGATAACGGAAGGGGCTTTGAACATTACCCTGACAGATGCCTTTACAAAGGAATCCTATGACGGCTATGATTTTGTATATCAGAGTAATAAGATTATGGTCATGGGTGTTTGTGAGACACAGCAGCAGTTTAATGAGGTAGGTATGACTGTGGGTACTGTGCGGGAATATGCAAAGCTTTGCATGGATGCCCATGGTACAGATGTATCTCTGCAGACGGCAGATTCTTATGTATATTGTGAGTATGAGGAAACTGTGCAGGGACAAAATTTTTGCTATTATGCAGCATTTTATAATAATGGGGATAATTATTGGGTACTGTCCTTTGCCACGCTGAAAAATGATTATGAGAGCCAGAAGGCTACAATTGAGAAATTTGCATCATCCGTTACATATAACTAAAGATACAAACAGAATATTGACATTGAATTTTTCATAATATATAATGGGAGCGCTTCCTAATGTGTGCAAGTATGTATACATAGGCAAGTGATACAGATTCAAGGCGATGACGAAGAGAAGTAGCGAAAAAACTCACCTACAGCGAGCGGAGGACGGTGTAAGCTCCGCAGGCAGAGGTTTTGTGAATAACACTTTAACAGCCGCAAGCTGAACGTGCTGTGTATAGACACGGCTTAGTAGGTGCGCCGCAGCTGTGCGAAAAACAGCAGGGTTTATAAAAGAACCTAATGAGAGACTGCACAGTCAGTAATTCAGGTGGTACCGCGGATTATATTCGTCCTGAGCTTATAAGAAAAATAGGCTCAGGGCGTTTTTTTGCGTGCAGAGTGAGCCAAGCGAACATGCTTGCATGTTCGCTAAAGAAGCTGTAGAGCAGCCTGCACATGTATGTGCAGGGGCTGAATTTAAATTTAGAATAGGAAGGGAGAATACTATGACGGAAGCAAATATTTACCGTGATGTGACTTTAGACGGCGTATCGGAGGGTGATGTAGGGAAAAGCCTGAAGGTAGCGGGCTGGATTGAGAATATCCGCGACCATGGCGGCGTATCCTTTATTGATTTAAGAGATATGTATGGTGTGTTACAGGTGGTTATGCGGGATACGAGTCTGCTGGATGGGCTGAACAGGGAATACTGTATTTCGGTGGAAGGGTTGATTGAGCACCGGGATGAGGAGACCTATAATCCGAAGATTCCCACAGGCACCATTGAGTTGGACGCAAAGAAGGTCACTGTACTGGGGAAGGTGAAACGCCAGCTTCCTTTTGAAATTGTGACCTCAAAGGAGACGAGGGAGGATGTGCGCCTGCAGTACAGATATCTGGACATGCGGAACAGAAAAGTATTGGATAATATGCTGTTTCGTTCTCAGGTTATCAGCTTCCTAAGGCAGAAAATGACAGAGCTTGGGTTTGTAGAGATGCAGACGCCGATTCTGTGTGCATCTTCTCCAGAGGGCGCAAGGGATTATATTGTGCCTTCCAGAAAGTTTAAGGGGAAGTTTTATGCGCTGCCGCAGGCACCGCAGCAGTACAAGCAGCTTTTGATGGTTTCAGGT
>CAMWOF010000036.1 GCA_947175805.1 uncultured Clostridiaceae bacterium | reverse complement strand
TAGACAAGGAGCGGGAAAAGCTGAAACGGTTTTTAGACGAGTGGGAGGACTCGTAAATTATAAAGGTGGGAAGTTGTATGCGCAGGAGAAACTTGATATGGGTCGTAATGGCGCTTGCGCTGCTGCTGGCAGTTGGATGTCAGAACCGGACGGGGACGGACGGGAAACAGACCTCTGCGGAAGGAGAAGAAAGTAACGGGCAAGCCATAGAAAAGGATACGGGAACCGGGAAGGGCGGGCAAGATAATGCAGGAGATACGGCGGGAAGCAATTCTCAGGAGGAAATAGATTATGCAGCGTATCTGACGACGGAGGATTATTCCAAATATTATGACGACTCACCGAATACGGCGCAGCCGAGAGATTATACCGAGGATGAGCTTGCGCTGGATATCGTCGAGGAAAGCTATGTGTCAAGCGTCAATGCAATTTATTTGCGGGCGGAGGATTACCTGGGGCAGATGATTCGGATTGAGGGCATGTGCCTGGGAGAAAATTATGATGGAAAGGAATACTACTATGTCTATCGCAGGGGACCAGGCTGCTGCAGCAGTGATGGTGAGCTTTGCGGTTTTGAATTTACCTACAACGGCGATATGCCTGAGAATGGAGAATGGATAGAGGTGGTGGGCACCCTGCGGCAATATCTGGAGGGAGATTTGGCATACCTCACATTAGACGCTGTCAGTGTCAAAGTAAAGGCGGAAAGAGGGGCAGAGGAAGTCGCAGAGTAAAAGGAAAAGAGGCGCCGGGCAGGCTTTTTAGGAAATGCGGTGCGGTGCAGAAGAAAAAAGGCACGGCAGAGCAAAAGAAATGCAGTTGCATAAATTGGTATTCAGTGGTAAACTGAAACAAGCATTAGATTTCGCAATCATCTATTGGGAATGTCAGTTGAAAGGGTGAGAATTATGGAAAAGAAGAACATGGATTGGGCGAATATAGGATTTGCATACCAAAAGACGGATAAGCGTTTTGTGTCGAACTATAAGAACGGCGCATGGGATGAGGGTGTGCTGACGGAGGATGATACGGTGACCATCAGTGAATGTGCCTGCGTGCTTCAGTATGCACAGACCTGTTTTGAGGGCTTAAAGGCATACACCACAGAGAAGGGACAGACAGTCATTTTCCGTCCGGATTTGAATGCAGCCCGCATGAAAGACACCTGTGAGCGTCTGGAGATGCCTGTATATCCTGTAGAAAAATTTGTGGAAGCAGTTGTACAGACTGTAAAGGCCAATATGGCGTACGTGCCTCCGTTTGGTTCTGGCGCCACATTATATATCCGGCCATTTATGTTTGGAAGCAATGCTGTCATAGGTGTAAAACCGGCGGATGAGTATCAGTTCCGCGTATTTACCACACCGGTAGGCCCTTATTTCAAGGGAGGCGCAAAGCCAATTACCATCCGCGTATGCGATTATGACCGGGCAGCGCCGCGGGGCACAGGACACATCAAGGCAGGGTTGAATTATGCAATGAGTCTATATCCGATTATGGATGCCCACAGGAACGGTTTTGATGAGAATATGTATCTGGATGCTGCCACCCGGACGAAGGTGGAGGAGACAGGCGGTGCCAACTTTATATTCATCACTAAGGATAACAAGCTGGTAACTCCGAAGTCGGACAGTATTTTACCGTCTATTACCCGCCGTTCCCTCGTATATGTTGCGGAGAATTACCTTGACATGGAGGTGGAGCACAGGGAGGTTTACTTTGACGAGCTGAAGGATTTTGCTGAGTGTGGGCTTTGCGGTACTGCTGCAGTGATTTCTCCGGTAGGCAAGGTAAATGACCATGGCAGGGAAATTTGTTTCCCAAGCGGTATGGAGGATATGGGACCTGTGACAAAGAAACTCTATGACACCTTGACCGGTATTCAGATGGGGCGTATAGAAGCTCCGGAGGGCTGGATAAAGGTAATCGAATAAAAAAGTTTTTAATTCTGCAGGGGCTGTCCATAAATGGCAGCCTCTGTTTTTCTTTAAAGAGTACCGGGATTGTACATTATTGGAAATGCAGATTGCAGGAAATAGGTTTACAAACAGGTTAAATTTTTGTACAATATCAAAAGGCGCGTTAAAATTTGAGCGTTGTATTTTAAAGGCAGGATTTTGCGGACGAAGGAAAAAAGGAGGACAAGAAAACGTGAAGCAGTTAATGTTAGGGAATGCTGCTGTGGCACGGGGATTATATGAGGCCGGCTGTGGCGTGGCTTCCAGTTATCCGGGTACACCGAGTACGGAGATTACGGAGGAAGCAGCAAAATATGATGAGATTTACTGTGAATGGGCGCCGAATGAAAAGGTGGCATTAGAAGTAGCCTATGGTGCTGCCCTGGCGGGAAAAAGAAGCTTTTGCGGCATGAAGCATGTAGGCTTAAATGTGGCGGCTGACCCGCTGTTTACGATATCATATACGGGTATCAATGCGGGCATGATAATTGGAGTGGCGGATGATGCAGGGATGCATTCTTCACAGAATGAACAGGATTCCAGACACTATGCCGTGTCTGCGAAGATACCGATGCTGGAGCCATCGGATTCTGCAGAGGCTCTGGCATTTACTAAGCTTGCCTACGAGATTTCAGAGCAGTTTGATACGCCGGTGCTGTTAAAGATGTGTACCCGTGTATCCCATTCCCAGAGCATTGTGGAAATAGGGGAGAGAGTGGAGCTTCCATTGAAGGAATACACAAAGGATATCAGCAAGTATGTCATGATGCCGGTAAATGCGAAGCGGCGTCACCCGGCTGTAGAGCAGCGTACCAGGAATTTAATCGCATATGCTGAGACCTCGCCGCTTAATAGAGTGGAGATGGGGGATACTAAAATCGGTATTATTACCTCTTCTACTGCTTATCAGTATGTGAAGGAGGTATACGGAGAACAAGCCAGCGTACTAAAGCTGGGTATGATAAATCCATTACCGGAGAAACTGATTCTAGATTTTGCATCCAAGGTAGATAAGCTTGTCATCATTGAGGAATTGGATGCCATCATTGAGAAGCATTGCCAGGCGCTGGGACTTGATGTGACCGGCAAGGATGTATTTCCGCTGGAGGATGAGTTTTCTCAGAATCTAATTGCGGAGAAGATGGGCATTAAGTTAGAGGAAGGGCTTTCCCTGGATGAGGATATTCCGGTGCGCCCGCCGGTTATGTGTGCCGGCTGTCCTCACAGAGGAATGTTTTATACATTATCTAAAAATAAATGCACGGTTATGGGAGATATCGGGTGTTATACCTTAGGTGCGGTGGCGCCGCTCTCCGCCATGGATGTAACTGCATGCATGGGCGCTTCCATCAGCTCTATTCACGGCTTTAATAAAGCTAGGGGCGAGGACGCTGAGAAGCGGACGGTAGCTGTCATAGGCGACTCCACGTTTATGCATTCCGGCATGACAGGGCTTGCTAATATTGCTTACAATATGAGCAACTCCACGGTGATTATACTGGATAATTCCATCACCGGCATGACGGGACACCAGCAAAACCCGACTACCGGCTACAATATCAAGGGAGACCCGGCAGGAAAGATTGATTTAGAGGCGCTTTGTAAGGCGATGGGTATTCGGAGAGTCCGGGTGGTAGACCCTTATGATTTGGAGGCATGCGATGCGGCGGTGAAAGAGGAGTTAAATGCCCCGGAGCCTTCTGTCATTATCAGCAGAAGACCGTGTGTACTTCTAAAATATGTAGAAGTAAAGCCGCCTGTGAAGATATGTAAGGAAAATTGCAAGGGCTGTAAAATGTGTATGAAGCTTGGCTGTCCTGCAATCAGCTTTCAAGACGGCAAGGCAAGTATTGATGAAACGCTTTGCGTGGGCTGCGGTGTCTGTGAACAGCTCTGCAAATTTGATGCGATTACGAAATAGGGGGGACTGTTATGACAAAAAATATTATGATTGTAGGCGTCGGCGGACAGGGCTCCCTATTGGCAAGTAAGATGTTAGGGCACCTTTTGCTGACCCGTGGCTATGATGTCAAGGTATCCGAGGTGCACGGCATGAGCCAGCGGGGCGGAAGCGTTGTGACATATGTAAGGTTTGGTGACAAGGTATACTCTCCGGTCATTGATAAGGGAGAAGCGGATGTGATTATTTCCTTTGAGCTGCTAGAGGCCGCAAGATACATACCTTATTTGAAAAAGAATGGCAGGATTATAGTGTCTGACCAGCAGATTGACCCGATGCCGGTTATTACCGGCGCCGCCCGGTATCCTGAGAATCTGATAGACAAAATGGAGCAAGCGGGTGCGCAGGTGGATGCCATGGACGCTATGTCATTGGCATTGGAGGCGGGCAGCGCAAAGGCTGTCAATATTGTCCTTATGGGCAGAGTATCCCGCTATTTTGAGGAGATTCCCGAGGAGGCGTGGATACAGGCTTTAGAGGAATGTGTGCCGCCGAAGTTTTTGGAGATGAATAAAAAAGCATTTGCCCTTGGCAGAAAGTAAGAGGCAGCGCCTCAAAAAATAAATAAGGAGATAAAAGATGGAGCAAAGATATTATCAGCCGGACATTGAGACTATGCCGGTGGAGAAGATTAAGGAGCTGCAGAGTGAGCGGTTAGTAAAGCAGGTGAAGCATGTATATGACAATGTAGAATACTACCGCAGGAAAATGGACGAGAAGGGCGTAAAGCCGGAGGATATCCGGGGAATAGAAGATTTACATAAGCTCCCGTTTCTCTGCAAGGATGATTTGCGGGACGCATATCCATACGGACTGTTGGCAAAGCCCCTTTCTGAATGTGTGCGTATTCAGTCTACCAGCGGAACTACCGGCAGAAGGGTCGTTGCATTTTATACCCAGCACGATATTGATTTGTGGGATGAGTGCTGTGCAAGGGCGATTGTAGCCGCAGGAGGAAGCAATGAAGACGTGGTGCATGTCTGTTACGGCTATGGCCTATTTACCGGCGGTCCGGGCTTAAATGGCGGCTCCCACAAGGTAGGCTCTCTGACGCTTCCGATGTCGTCGGGCAATACAGAGCGTCAGGTTCAGTTTATGACAGATTTGGGTTCTACGATTTTATGCTGTACCCCATCCTACGCCGCCTTTTTGGGTGAGGCCGTGGCGCAGATGGGCGTCAGGGATCAGATTAAGCTGAAGGCGGGAATTTTTGGCGCCGAGGCATGGACAGAGGAGATGCGGCAGCAGATTCAGGAGAGCCTGGGTATCAAGGCTTATGATATTTACGGCTTGACAGAAATCAGTGGTCCGGGCGTATCCTTTGAGTGCTGTGAGCAAAACGGCATGCATATTAACGAGGACCACTTTATAGCAGAGATTATCAATCCGGAAACGGGAGAGGTACTGCCGGAGGGTGAAAAGGGCGAGCTGGTATTTACCAGTATCACAAAGGAAGCATTTCCGCTGCTCCGTTACCGTACCCGTGACTTGTGTGTGCTTACCCGGGAGAAATGTTCCTGTGGAAGAACCCATATTCGTATGAAAAAACCGATGGGCAGAAGCGATGATATGATGATTATTCGCGGTGTCAATGTGTTCCCTTCACAGATAGAGACGGTGCTGTTGAATAAGGGCATGAGCGTGAATTATCAGATTATGGTAGACCGTGTGAATAATACGGATACGCTGGACATCAACGTGGAGGTTACGCCGGAGCAGGCAGCAGATTCAGGCTTTGACAGAGAAGCAAAGACAAAGGAGATTGAAGCAGGACTTCGCTCCATGCTGGGAATCGGCGCGAAAGTGCATTTGACAGATGTAGGAACCATTGTCAGAAGTGAGGGCAAAGCGGTTCGGGTAATTGACAAGCGGAAGCTGTATTAGACACAGAACAAGACAGGACCGGAACCGGTCCTGTTTTGTGTCAGGCTATGTAATGGTCGGCGTCTACGGAATATTTAACATAGAGAAGGAATGAAAATGACAAAAATAGAAAAAGCAAGGGAATTTTTTATGAATGACCGGTTTGCCATGGTTACCTCCGGTATAGAGATAGATGAGGTGGGCGAGCGGTATGCAAAATGCAGTATGAAGTTAACCGATGGACACAGAAATGCAGTGGGGCAGGTTATGGGCGGTGCCATTTACACATTGGCAGATTTTGTATTTGCGGTTGCTACCAATTTTGAACAGCCGGTGACGGTGACCACCGTCAGCCAGATTAGTTATCTCGGTGTAGCAAAGGGCAGTATTTTGTATGGTGAGAGCAGGATGCTGAAGGATGGCAGAAGAAACTGCTTTTATCAGATTGATATTACAGACGATTTAGGAAATCATGTGGCGGTTGTGTCCACTAGTGGGGTACATTTAAACGTATAAGATGGGAGGGCGCATGAAGGACAAATTTACTGAGGACGTAATTAAGAAAGAAAGGAATGAAACTAACAAGATAATTGTAGTTTTTTTCGCTGTTCTGGCAGTGGTTCTGTTTGTGATGAATCTGATGCAGATGCTGTTTGGAGGCTATATATTGGGGCTGGTGAGTGGATTTGCGGCGGTATATTTTGCCGGTAGGCAGAATGTGGAATATGAATTTAGCATGACAAACGAAAATGTGGACGTAGATGTCATCTATAATAAGCAAAGACGTGCGGATGTGACGGAATTCAATCTGAATGATGTGAAGGTGGCAGCCCCGGAGCAGTCTGTGCGGTTAGAGCACGAGCGGAGTAAGGTGACCAAGCGTTACTATATGGGATCAGGCATCAAGGGAAGGAAGGCATATTCTCTGATTGGGGAATTTGGCGGAATCTGCACGGAAATTATCATAGAGCCGACAGAAAAAATATTAGAGCACATAAAATATATCTGCAAAGATACCTTTTACGAGGATTAAGGCTACCATTAAGACAGTCTGCGGGCAGGGAAGTGTTTGGTATTCTTTTGTAATAGAGATATGCATAAAAAAACTGTGACCAGTGGCCACAGTTTTTTTTAAATGCTGATATCAATATTCTGTCCGAGATTCGGAGTTACGGAAGCCTCCATCATTTTGGTGAGGGCTGCGCCATTATCCTCAAGCTGCTCAATCGCATTATCCACGAGCGCAAAATTAATATCCTGCATTACCTTGCTCTGGGACATAGATACTGACATATTTGCAATACTCATAACATCCATAAAGCATGCCTCCTAAAAATATTGCTATTTACAGTATAGCAGAGTCTTGCGGCAAGTGCAAGGCTGTTTCCCTGTATTTGGAAAAAAAGGATTTTTAGATATATTTCGTAAAATGTTGACAAAAAAAACCGGCTTTGCTATAATATCTCCGTAATAAATTTGTAATATAATTTTTGTGATGTCAACATACCTTAAGATGTGTTGATTGAGACGTAGGCGACATGCCCGGAGGATGTTATGAAGAAGAGTACAGTCAGATTCATGGTATGTGCAGTTGCTTCCGCAATTGCAGTAGCAGGTTATGGAATTACCGTTTGCGCAGGCGGAGATGTAATTAATGAAGAGGAGATTAGCATTACCTCTGCGCTGGATCAGTATATAGCGGCGCACCAGGGAGAACTTACGCCGGATGGAGGCGCGCAGGATGTGCCGGTTTCCGGTGACAGTGCAGCGCAGGCGCCGGGAGAGACTGCAGGGGATACAACGACGGAGGCTGCCACAGAGGCGCCGATGTCCACGGCACAGTATCCGGAGTTTGAGGGCAAGGCGTTAGCCAACGTGTCCGGGAACCTTAATATCAGGGCGGCAGCCGGAGAGGATGCAGAGCGTATCGGCAAGCTTCCGGCAGGAGCGGTTGCCACGGTTATCAGCACCGAGAATGGGTGGACACAGATTAAATCAGGCAGCGTTACCGGATATGTAAAGACAGATTATCTGGTTTTTGGTGATGAGGCTGGAGCTTATGCAGAGAAGAACCTTCCTAAGATGGCAGTGATTGAGACTACCACACTGAAGGTGCGGGAGAAGAAGTCCACGGACAGTGCATGTGTTACCATGGTTCCCGGTGGTGAGGAGTATGCCATTTTAGAGCAGTTTGATGAATGGACAGAGATTGAGATTGACGATGCCACCACAGGCTTTGTATCAAATGAATATATTGATGTTACATACAGTCTTGCAACTGCGGTATCCATTGATGAGGAATTTGACGAGGAAGAGGAGGATTCCCAGCAGGATAATGCTGGCGGTGATTCTGACAAGAAAGACAGCAATAAAAAGGATGACTCCAAGAAGGATAACAATAAGAAGGATGATTCAAAAAAGGATTCCGACAAGAAGGATAATAAAAAAGATGATTCTAAAAAGGATTCAGACTCGTCTAACAAGAAGACGTCCGGCACCCGCAGCGATATTGTGAACTATGCATTGCAGTTTGTAGGTAATCCATATGTGTATGGCGGTTCCAGCTTGACAAAGGGTACGGATTGTTCCGGCTTTACAATGTCAGTGTATAAGCATTTTGGTTATTCGCTGCCACATAATTCTTCTGCTCAGGCGGGCTGTGGCAAAAAGGTTAGTGTTTCTGATGTGCAGCCGGGAGATTTGCTGTTCTACGGCAACGGTAAGGGAATCAGCCATGTTGCCCTCTATATCGGTAATGGTCAGGTAGTACATGCCAGCAGCAGGAAGACCGGCATTAAGATTTCCAAGTATAACTATAAGACACCAAAGTGCGCAGTGAGCATTTTAGATTAATTGTATTCGTAAATGCATCGTGATGAATCAAAACCCGTATGGCAATGCCATGCGGGTTTTTTAAACTGTTTTAAACTGGAGTATATTTTCTAATTTAAATAAAATGAAACATATGGTTGGCAATAGACAAAGTGCACAAGAAAATTAGGACAATGGTAGACATAAAATGTTGACATTGTTTATGAGATTGTGGATAATTCTAAGTTTAACACAATTAATATGATAAAAATTGGTTGATAAATGGACTTATACACAGATTTATCCACATTATCCACATAAAATCACCCCCCTACCATGGGTAATTACCATGTTTTATCCGAAAATATGTTTTGTTAAAAATGACGAATTCAATCAGTTTTTTATAAAAAAATTGACTTTTGAGAAGTCGATATATTGCGAAAATTGTCAAACAATACTTTTAGGAGAGTAAAAGAAAATCGTTACATCTGCAAAAAATTATGCGTTATTTGGTTTAATTTTCAGTATATATGATTGAAAAAAGTGAAATTTATGGTATAATTAGACTATCAATTGATAGATAAGCATCAGTAAAGCTGGGAGGTTACCGATTGCAGTTGATTGATATGATTTTAGACAGAGAAGGAGTGGGACATTATGAACTATATTATTATGGGTAAAAACATTGAGGTAACAGAAGGGCTGAGGCAGTCCGTATATGATAAGCTGGACAGGCTGGAAAAATATTTTACAAGTGATACAGATGTGCATGTGACATTTACAGTAGAGAAGGAGCGGCAGCGTATTGAGGTTACGATTCCAATGAAGGGACATATCATCCGGGCGGAACAGGTTAGTGACGATATGTATGTTTCCATTGATATGGCTGTAGAGGTAATTGAGCGGCAGGTGACGAAGCATAAAAAGAAGCTGATTGATCAAGAACAGACCAGTGGATTTTTACAGCAGGACTTTATGGACGAAGATGCAGATGATGATGAGATTAAGATTATCAGAAGCAAGAAATTTGCAGTGAAGCCAATGTTTCCTGAGGATGCCTGCATGCAGATGGAGCTGCTCGGACACAATTTTTATGTGTTCAGGAATGCGGAGACGGATGAGGTAAATGTAGTCTACAAGAGAAAGGGAAATACCTTTGGCCTGATTGAGCCGGAGTGCTGATAATTACATATAATGTGCAGGGGCGGTCTGCTGACAGCAGTTCGCCCCTGTTTTTGCGCACAGCCAGCAGAGGAAGAAGTCACTTCGTTTTAATTAATTTTATAAAAATTTTCTTGCTATGCTTTCTGGAATGGAATATAATGGGATTTGTCTGTATTGAGAGGTGTAAATATGTATCAGATTATAAACATGGATGGCAGCGCAAAGCGTGCCCGTTTTGAGACGGTGCACGGAACCATAGAGACACCGGTATTCATGAATGTGGGAACGGCAGCCGCCATTAAGGGCGGAGTGGCTACCACGGATTTAGAGGAGATTGGCACACAGGTACAGCTTTCCAATACCTATCATTTACATGTGAGGCCGGGTGACGGGATTGTGAAGCAGCTCGGCGGTCTGCACAGGTTTATGGTATGGGACAGGCCGATATTGACGGACTCCGGTGGTTTCCAGGTGTTTTCCCTGGCTGGACTCAGAAGGATTAAGGAGGAGGGGGTATATTTTAACTCCCACATCGATGGCAGAAAAATCTTCATGGGACCCGAGGAGAGCATGCAGATCCAGTCTAATCTGGCATCTACGATAGCCATGGCCTTTGATGAGTGTCCGCCGCACCCCGCTACGAGGCAGTACATGCAGGATTCTGTGGACAGAACCACGAGATGGCTGAAAAGATGTAAGGATAAGATGGCGGAGTTGAACCGGCAGGAGGATACCATTAATCCCCGGCAGATGCTTTTTGGCATTAATCAGGGCGGCACCTTTGCAGATATCCGCATAGAGCATGCGAAACAGATTTCAGAGCTTGATTTACCGGGTTATGCATTGGGTGGTCTGGCAGTGGGGGAATCCCATGAGGAGATGTATGATATCTTAGACCGGACAGTGCCATATTTGCCAAAGGACAAGCCTGTCTACCTGATGGGGGTGGGAACGCCGGCAAATATTTTAGAGAGCGTAGAGCGGGGCGTAGACTTTTTTGACTGCGTATATCCGAGCCGGAATGGAAGGCACGGGCATCTGTACACGAACCGTGGTAAGATAAATCTGTTTAATGCAAAGTATGAGGCAGATGATAGGCCGATTGAGGAGGGCTGTGGCTGTCCGGCATGCAAAACCTATAGCAGGGCATATATCCGGCATTTGCTGAAGGCGAAGGAAATGCTGGGATGCAGGCTGTGTGTCTTGCACAATTTGTATTTTTATAATACGATGATGAAGGAGATTCGGGATGCAATTGATGCCCATCAGTTCCGGGCGTACAAAAGGTCCAAGCTGGAGGGATTTTTAAACGGCTAAGAAAACCCGGCATGCGCCGGTATGAAATAATATACAAAATATAAAGGGGTCAGGTATTTACAGAAGACCAGAAAAAGAAATGGAGGCATATTATGAATTTATTAAATGTTTTGTTGGAAACCAATGCAGCAGCTGCAGGTACGGCGCAGGGCGGTGTAGATGGCACCATGGTAATGGTATTCTATGTGGTGATATTGGGATTGTTTTTCTATTTCATGATTTTCCGGCCGCAGAAGAAGCAGGAGAAGGCGGCCCGGGAGCTGCAGGACAGCATCCAGGCAGGTGACAGCATTACTACCACCAGCGGTTTTTATGGTGTGGTTCTGGATATTGTGGACGATACTGTAATTGTGGAGTTTGGCAACAATAAAAACTGCCGTATTCCTATGATGAAGAGTGCTATCGCCGCAGTGGAAAAGGCGGACGAGGGCGTAGAGGAGTAAAGACAAAAGACTGCCGGGCATTTGCGAAACATCTTCAAAGAGGCAGTCTGGCATAAAAAACGGAGGCGCTGTGGCCTCCGTTTTTTATGGGCGTAAAGCCTCGATTTGATGTAGAATATGTTCTGTAATCCGCAGACCTCCTCTGCCGATGCCCAGCTCAATATCCGGCTTATTCGCACCGTGAAAATCAGAGCCGCCGGATACCACCAGGTTATATTTCAATGCCATAGAGCGCAGGCGGTCACTTTCATAGCGGTTATTCGAGGAATGATATGCCTCGATTCCCTGAAGCCCCAAGGGTATCAGTGTTTCTATCAGTACTTCAATCTGGCGGTAGCCCAGCTTATAGATGAGCGGATGGGCGAGAATCGGGATTCCACCCGCCTGCCGGATCAGGGAAAGCACATGTTCCGGCGTAACCTCCGGCTTTGGCAGGTAATATTTACAGCCGGGACCGAGATATTTTTTAAAAGCCTGTTCCTTTCCGGATACTATCCCTTCCTCCATCAAAACTCTGGCAAAGTGCGCTCTGGTTATGACGGTATCCGGCTTGCCCTGCGTCAGCTTGTCCATGGACATAGGGATGCCGTCCTTTTCAAACAAGGCAATCATCTTTAAGTTGCGGATGTATCTTGCCTGCTTCAATTCTTGTAAAGCGTCTAAGAAATTTTTGTTTTTGTAGTCCACAAACAGTCCCAGAATGTGAAGCTCCACAGATTTTTGATGAAGCTGTGCCCCCGTACCTAGGAGCGCCTGCTCCTCTTCGGTAAAGGGGACCTGATAGTAGCAGGAAAGCTCTGTGCCGGGAATCAGCTTTAGGGAGGTGCCCTTTGCTGCCTGCAGAGCTTCTTCCACGCCGTCTACGGTATCGTGGTCAGTCAGTGCCAGCGCAGCCAGCTTTATGCGAGATAAATGCACCGCGTGTTCTACTAATTCTGCAGGTGTCATTGTTCCGTCTGAGGCGGTGGAATGTGCATGTAAATCTATGAAATCCATAGTGGGCTTCTC
>CAMWOF010000035.1 GCA_947175805.1 uncultured Clostridiaceae bacterium | reverse complement strand
TCTGATAAGAATATGTTTTCTTCGTGCAAATAAAGAAAAAGGCGTGAACCCACGCCTTTTTCTTTTGTTCCGGTTATTTATATGCACTGAAGGCATCTTCCACAAGTGCGTCATCCGGCTTCTTTGTAAATAGACTCACAACCGGTACAATAATAAGACCTGCAATCATGGCAAATGCACCCGCATTGATCGGCGATTGCAGAAGTACCGGAAACTGTGCCCGAAACAACATATTTGCAATCATCAGCACGGAGCCAAAAATAAAGCATACCCATACAGATGCCTTGGTGGTCTTCTTCCAATATAAGCCGTATAAAAACGGTGCCAGAAATGAACCGGCTAAAGCTCCCCATGATACACCCATAAGCTGTGCAATAAAGGTTACATTGCCTCTATACTGGATAATAGCAATGACTACGGAAATCACAATAAATACCACAATCAAAGAACGCATGTAGAGCACCTGCTTTTTCTCTGACATATCCTTGACCATATGGTCCTTGATTACATCGATGGTCAGGGTTGAGCTCGATGCAATAACCAGCGAAGACAACGTTGACATGGATGCAGATAACACTAAAATTACAACCAAACCAATCATAATAGGAGAAAGGTTAGAAAGCATCTGAGGGATAATTGCATCAAATCCGTCCTTGGCGATATCCACCTGCTCCGAAAACAGACGTCCAAAACCACCTAAGAAATAACAGCCGCCTGATACCACCACTGCGAACAGTGTAGAAATAATAGTTCCCTTCTTAATTGCCGCCTCATCCTTAATTGCATAAAACTTCTGCACCATCTGCGGAAGTCCCCATGTACCGAGAGATGTAAGAATAATAACCCCTATCAGATTCACCGGGTCAGGTCCCAGTATTTTAGTGAATGCACCTGCCTGCTCTGACACAGCCGGGTCTACCACCTGGGAAAGTCCCTGAAATGCCTCTGTAAATCCACCCTGGGTCTTCAATACTGCAACAATAATCATCACAATACCGACAAGCATAATCATACCCTGAATAAAGTCATTGATGGCTGTTGCCATATATCCACCGGCAATTACATAAATGGCTGTCAATAATGCCATTAAAATAATACAAACCTCGAAATCGATATTAAATGCCATTCCAAACAATCTTGACAATCCGTTATACAGGGAAGCCGTATACGGAATCAGGAAGATAAATACGATAAATGATGCACCTATCTTCAAAGCGTTACTGTTAAACCGTTTACCAAAAAACTCCGGCATAGTAGAGCTCTTTAAATGCTGTGTCATAAGACGGGTTTTCTTTCCCAGAACCAGCCATGCAAACAATGTACCGATAACCGCATTTCCGATACCAATCCATGTAGAAGCCAGACCATACTTCCATCCAAACTGTCCGGCATAGCCTACAAATACCACCGCTGAGAAATATGAGGTTCCATATGCAAATGCTGTGAGCCATGGCCCTACATTTCTACCACCCAGCACGAAGCCGTTTACATCTGTTGTATTCTTGCGGCAATATAGACCAATGCCTACCATGACGCCAAAGAATATCAGCAACATTACAATTTTGAGTATCATAATCATTCTCCTTTTTATGTATCTTTTTATTTAAAGCAATAACGCTTTATACCGTAAAACTTCAACGCACTAAATCATTGTGCATACAGAAAAACAGGTCATGAATCCTGCCCTTCTGTCATTGTATATTGATACTATCAACAACTCTTAGCCCTGGTTCTGCTGTGCAACCACACTCTCGCCACAGTATATTTTCCTGAGCTTCGGCTTCTCAATTTTGCCTGTTGGGTTTCTTGGAATCTCGGCAAAAATAACCTTGTGGGGGCGCTTATATCGGGGAAGCTTCAAGCAAAATTCATTAATTTCCTCCTCTGTGCAGGAAAAGCCCTCCTTCAACTCAATAATGGCTGCAGCAATTTCTCCCAAACGCTTGTCGGGAAGCCCGATAACCGCCACATCATGAACAGCATTGTGGTTTCTGATAAAGTCCTCAATCTGTACCGGATACAGATTCTCACCACCACTGATGATGACATCCTTCTTCCTATCGACAAGATAAATAAATCCGTCCTCGTCCTCCTGGGCCATGTCTCCGGTGTATAGCCATCCGTCATGCAGCACCTCATTCGTTGCCTTTTCATCACGGTAATAGCAGGTCATAACGCCCGGTCCCTTGACAGCCAGCTCACCGACCTCTCCCCGCTTTACTGTATTTCCATTCTCATCAATCACTTTCGTCTCCCAGCCGTAACCGGCGGTTCCGATAGCGCCGACCTTATGGATATTCTCTATGCCCAGGTGCACGCAGCCCGGACCGATAGACTCGCTGAGGCCATAATTTGTATCGTATAAATGCTTTGGAAAATAGGTTTTCCAGTGTTTAATCATGCTTGGCGGAACCGGCTGCGCCCCAATATGCATCAGCCGCCACTGGTCAAGCTCATAATCCGAAAGCTTCAGCTTCCCACTGTCCAACGCCTCTAAAATATCCTGTGCCCACGGCACCAAAAGCCATACAATGGTGCAATGCTCCTTGGAGACAGCATCCAGTATGAACTCCGGCTTTGTGCCCTTTAAGAGCACTGCCTTACTCCCGCTTAACAGGCTGCCGAACCAGTGCATTTTCGCACCGGTATGGTAGAGCGGCGGAATACACAAAAAGACATCATCCCTGCCCTGTCCGTGATGATTTTGCTCCACCCGGCAGGAATGTACAAGGCTTTCATGGTTATGTAAAATCGCCTTTGGAAATCCCGTGGTACCCGACGAAAAATAAATAGCTGCATCATCCGCATCCGTCAGCGGCACATCCGTGAATGTGCTTGCCTGGTTTGCGGTCAGGGAATTGTAGTCCTCCGCAAAGGATGGACAGTTTTCTCCTACATAAAACAAAAGCCGGTTCTTGCAGATGGAGTCAGCAATCTCCTCAATACGGCCGATAAACTCCGGGCCAAACACTAAAATATCCGTTTCAGAAAGATTGACGCAATACTCAATCTCATCTGAGGAATAACGGAAATTAAGGGGTACTGCCAGTGCACCGGTTTTAAGGATACCAAAGTATATCGGCAGCCATTCCAGGCAGTTCATCAACAAAATAGCAACCTTATCGCCCTTTTTAATGCCTCTTTCAGTCAAAAGGTTAGCGAAGCGGTTCGCCTTTTCATTAAATACGTTCCATGTAATTTCACGGCGGTAGTGGGTGGTCGGATTCGGCTCCATCAGCTCATATTCCTTCCAGGTTACCCGCCGGGTCTCCTTCACTTCCGGATTAATCTCTACCAGACAGACCTCGCTGCCAAATTCCTGGCAGTTTTTCTCTAAAAATTTTGTAATCGGCATATCTTTCCTCCAAAATAAAATATAGTAACTCTCTGTCAGCGTATGCTGCAACAATAGTTTGCTGATTTAACGCACACACGCTTTAATGCGCTGTTGTAAACAAGTAAAAGAAAACGCCTGTGTCATCGGCTGAATGACACAAGCGTCAAATTCCGCAAAACATGGTTGTATTATATCGTAACTCACGGATGTTTGCAACCCACTTCTTATCCGCATCCCCATATCGGGGATTTTTATAGCGCGTTTATCATCGCCAGCACTTCCTCACCAAGCTCTTTGGATAGCGCATTTGCCTCCTCTAAAGAGGAACCCTTTACGCCGTAGTAGAACTTTACCTTTGGCTCCGTACCGGACGGTCTCACGCACAGCCATGCGCTGTCACTCAAATCGTAGTAGAGCACGTTAGAGGATGGAAGCCCGGTAGAAGTAACCTCACCTGTGGCCATATTCTTCACGGTATCCTTCTTATAATCTCTGGCAGAAAGCACATCATATTTTCCTATCTTTGCAGGGATGTTCTCTCTTAAGCTGTTCATAATCTGCTGCATCTTCTCTAAGCCCTCAATGCCCTGAAATGCCATGGACTGTACAGCGTCAATGCAGTAGCCGTACTTCTCGTACATATCAATCATGGCATCCCAAAGGGTCTTTCCCTGAGACTTGTAATAGGCAGCCGCCTCACAAAGCGCCATGGTAGCGACAATCGCATCCTTGTCCCTGGCATGGGTGCCGATTAAGCAGCCGTAGCTCTCCTCAAAACCGAAAAGATAGGTGCCCTTTCCGCTCTGTTCAAAGCCTAAAATCTGCTGACCGATATACTTAAAGCCGGTGAGAACCTCTATTAATTTTACATTGTAGGCCTTGGCGATTTCATCCGCCAGATTGGATGTCACGATGGTCTTAATCAATGCGCCGTCTGCCGGCAGTGAACCGTCCCGCTCCTTCATCTGCCCAATCTCATAATCCGCAAGCAGGCAGCCCGACATATTTCCTGTCAGGGTGATATATTCCCCGGAGCCCGTATCCTTCACATAGACACCTAATCTGTCTGCATCCGGGTCTGTGGCAAGCACCAAATCTGCATCCTTTTCCTTTGCCAGCTTGAGCGCCAGCGTAAATGCCTCTGCAGCCTCCGGGTTCGGATAGCTCACCGTAGGGAACTCGCCGTCCGGCAGCTCCTGCTCCGGCACTACATATACATTTTCAAAACCAATTTCTTTTAATATTCTTCTGGCAGGCAGATTTCCTGTACCGTGCAACGGCGTGTAAACCACCTTGATATCCTTTCCGTACTTATCGATACAGTCCTGACGGATAACGAGCTTCTTAAGCTCTGCAATATAAGCGTCATCCACCTCTTTGCCTATTGTTACATAGAGTCCCTTCGCCTCTGCCTCCGCCTTGTCCATGGTCTTGGTATTGGCATAATCCGTGATGGCTTTTACCTCCGCCATAATTCCAGTGTCGTGGGGCGGCGTAATCTGTGCACCGTCCTCCCAGTATACCTTATATCCGTTATATTCTGGAGGATTGTGGCTGGCAGTGACATTGATACCGGCAATGCAGCCCAGATGGCGGACGGCAAAGGAAAGCTCCGGCGTCGGCCGCAGTGACTCAAAACGATACGCCTTAATACCGTTAGCGGCAAGACAGAGGGCTGCCGCCTCGGAAAACTCCGGCGACATTCTTCTGGAATCATAGGCAATCGCCACGCCCTGGGACTGCTTGCCCTGCTTGATAATGTAATTTGCAAGTCCCTGCGTTGCCTTTCTGACAACATAAATATTCATGCGGTTAATGCCTGCGCCGATAATGCCGCGGAGCCCTGCCGTACCAAACTCCAAATCCGCATAAAAACGCTCCTTAATCTCCTTGTCATTCCCAGAAATTGCCTGAAGCTCCTTTTTGGTTTCCTCGTCAAAGACAGGATTCGTAAGCCACTCCTGATACATCTCCTTATAGTCCATTTTTTCAATCCTCCTTTAAAAAATATATATTATCTTTTATCTTGAAACCGCATTTACTTAGAAACGCCAGCTTCATTGTTATCAATGCCATACATATTCTAATGCCATTAATATTTGAAGAAATCCATCGCATTTCCCATCAATTCCAGCTCATCAAAGCTGAAGGTGTCATTTTTTCCGTTATCCTGCAGGGTAATGACATGGGTGACGGTGATGCAGCCCTCTCTTGTAAGGGTTATTATATGCTTTCCCGGGGTTTTTGTAAAGCTGCAGGGTGTCTCCCCAATATAATCACCGTCCAGATAGAGCTTGGCCCCCACCGGCGCAGTCACCATGACTGTATTTTCGCTTGCCTCGGTAGTACTCGGTGCCTGATTCTCGGTGGTCTTGTCCCCCGGCTTCTCCGTGGTATTCTCCGTACCCTCCGTGGTTTTCTGCTCCGTGGATGACTCCGTGGTGTTCTTTGAGCCCGTACCCTCAGCCTGCAGGGTATATTCATATTTTTTGTACGCCTGATCTATTATCAGGTATGCTGCAAACCGCTCATACCCCTCCGCAATAATCCTGATAATGTGCCTGCCATATACCAGTTCAATTTCCTGCCCCGGCTCATACTGCGTGCCGTCCACATAAATCACTGGGGACGCCTCCTCCGGAAGCACGGAAATCACCGCTGCACCGGTCTTGTCCGGTTCTATCTGAAGGGCAGATAAATCCACGGTTGTTTCTACATCCTTTGTCACCGTAACATACCTGGTGCCAGTGTGGGAGCCCTTGGTAATGCGAAGCTGATACTCCCCCTCCTTGACTGTCAGCACCATATTTTCCGTCACCGGAACAATCACATCGTAACCAATCTCTATCATACCGCCAATGTATGTCTCATAATTTACTAATTTGACATAGCCATGCCCGGCCTCCACCGTTGCAGAGCAAAGCTTGCCGTCATAAACCCGCAGCACCAGCTCATCCTGCGGGGAAAGGGCGCTTATCTCTATCAGCTTGTCCCCGTCATAAACCACCACATTATCGGTGTACTGCAGATTCTCTCCACCTGCCTTCAGCGTCTTTTCGTAGAGATTGACAGTTAAATCCTTCACGTTTTCATAACGCATGGCATTTTCATTGACATGCATATTCACCAGCTTTCCCAGGGCGTCATCGTAATATACATCCACGATTTCCCCCACCGGAAGCTGGGAAATGGCAAGAAGGTCACCATATTTGTTTGTAATCATCACGCCGCCGTTATAGTCCAGCCTGTATTCTAAATCTGTCCTGACATCGACAAAGGTAATTACATTTAACAGTAAATCTATTTCTTTTATTGTCCCGGTAAAGCTCTCCGTATCCTCCTGAACCGCCTCCGTCTGTTCCTCTGACGTGGCGGTAGTTGGTGAAACCCTGCGGGTACATGCCGCAAGCAGAAATGATACCAGTACCAGTATACCAAATAATCGTATCTTCTTCATAATGTATCCTTTCTTACTTTAAATTACACTCCCCAGTATATCAAAAAAATCTCTAAATTGGAATACCGTAGTCCCTCTTAAATTCTGCCAGAAATTCTGTCTTTTCCTGTTCCGCCTTCACCATTCCCTCAAGCTTTTCCATGGTCTTTGGCGGTATCCATGCCTTGCTGCCATTCATATAGTGATTTGACAGCTTCCAAAATTTTTCAGGGTAGGAAAACAGCCAGTATAAATATGCATAATCCTGTATGCAAAGCGTTTGTGTCCCCTCATAGGCTTTGATTGCATCCACAAAGCATGAGTATTGAAAATGATTTTTTTCCAACAATTTCCTTATAAAGTTATACAAATCCATCAATTGATTATCAAAATGGAACTGCTCAAAGGACACCGTCGCTACACCCTGCTTCAAAATAAGCACATTGTGCTGATGGTATGACCCATGACATAAGCCAAACCGCAGCGGGTTATCATACACCCTTGTCTGCCGCAGCATTTCCTCCGACTTCACTGCCCGGTCATAAAAATAAGAAAACAGCGTGAGATATTTCATCTCAAAATCATTTTTATGGTTCTGCTTTGCAATAAAGCTGCGCACGCGCTTCAGTTCCCGGTTATGGCGGGCAAATGTCTCTACCGCCTTTGTCTGCATATCTATTTTGCAGTCCCTGGCGATTTTTACCCCCACCTCATGAAATGCCCGGAGATTGTCAACAGCCAATGCCACGTCTTTCTCGTTCTTTAAATCGCACTCATGTCCATCGTAATATCGCCGCAGTGTATAAGCATTCCTGTACCTGTCCGCTGCGATTAAGGTATCTGCTGCCATCTCCTGCAGTATGCCGTTCTCGCGGTGAAGCTCTGACTCCGAAAGAACCGGCCTCATATCATCTCCCCGATACAGCTCTGTTTCCACCACCTCAATATATCTATCTATATTCTGAAACCCTGCCTGAAAGAGCCGCTCCTTGATTTCATGTTCCCTGAGCAGACGCCTCTCCGAGCCGGCAAACAGCTCCAATTTATAAAGGCCTTCTTCTGTTCGGCAAAAATAGGCACCCCTGCCTCTGGATATGGAGACAGGAGCAATTCCATACTGCTCTAATACCTCGGTCAGTTTTTCCGCCAAATAAAAAGCCTCCTTTCATTCCTTCCGCTCTCCCCGGCAAAGCCCTGCCTGCGGGAGACTGGCTCTTTTACAGGCATATGCACCTGTACCGGTGACATTACCTTTTAAGCTATTCTATGAAAGAGGCTTTTATTTGATTACTATTTTATTTTTTCATTATACTGGTCAACATACTTCAAATCACGGATTTTTTGCACCTGCTGATTCATCAGCTTTCTCCCCAGCTTCAGATACATTGTGCGCTGTATGCCGCTCATCTTTTGCGGATATTTCCTGAAAAACGCATCTGGCGAGTTAAAAATGCCGTAGTCATGATTGATGCCTTCCCTCTGGATATAGGTATGCGTCCCTTTCCACTCCACCTGCGGATTCTGGAAATTTGTATCTGCAACCCCCCAGCCGCAAAACAGTCCCTGCACATTTTTATTTTTTAGCTGCAGGTTCTTCAGATACCGCAAATCCAGTATCACGCCTTCTAAGACAATCCATTTGTCCTCATATTCCACTTCTACCCAACTGTGCACAATGCTGTCGGGCGCATTCTTATACACAATGGGCGGCATAATGCCCTGCTGCAGCTTCTTGTCAATCGTAAAGCCGTGCAGGCGGCATGGCACATCCACACCTCTTAACAGCGCCATCAGAAGAATCGCCTTTGTATTACACTGCCCGTAGCCCTCTTGCAGAATCCGGGACGCCGGCATGGCATCCGTTTCATTATAGCCAAATAAAATGTCATTCTGGACATAGTCATAAACCGCGCCTATTCGTTGGTAAAGCGGGAGCTGTATCCAGCCGCTTTCCTCTATTATTTTTTGTATTGCTGCGTCATCATAATCTAACAGCTCCGTTTTATCCAGACATCTTGTATCCATGCTATTCCCCCCTGCTTTACTGCTTTTTAGGCAATTGCCTGTTGCTGCTTTTAAAATCTGCCTTCCAGCATCTCTGAGAACAGTTCTATTTTGTCTTCACCTTTCCGATGTTACAGTAATCACTGTACACCTTTTTTCCAGACACGGTCTTGTAGCTCCGTATCTTGAAATAATAGGTCTTTTTGGACTTCAGCTTATCCACCTTCGTACCAAAAATTTTATTCTGTTTAATCCAGACGCTGTGCCTGCCCTTTGAGTATGACTTATCCGTTGCATACACAAGCTGATATCCGTCAGCGCCGGTTACCTTTTTATAGGAAATCCACACCGCATTTTTGGAAGCAGCGGCCTTTGCCTGCGGAGTCCCCGGAACAATGGAAAATGTGATTTTCTTTGTCCCGACATAATCGCCCTTCCCTTTAATAGTAATCGTGGCTGTCCCTATCTTTTTATTATTTTTATAAGAAATTGTATAATCTGTTCCTTTTTTCAGCTTCTTTCCGCCGAGCTTCACGGTTACGGACGGCTTTATCGCCTGTCCCGTGTAGGTTTTCTTTCCTATGTTTGTCACCACAGCATTTTTCACGCTTGGCTTGCTGACAGTGACATTGCAGGACGCCACATAAGCGCCTTCTGCGGTGGTAACGCGGATAACCGCCTCGCCTAAATTAACCGCAGATACGGTAGCCTTCTTTGTTCCCTTGACTGCCTTTACCTTTACTACGGTTTTATCGCTGCTGGTCCAGATGATATCCTGATTGATTGCCGTTGCGGGCAAAACCGATGCCGTCAGGACAGCCTCCCCGGCAGGCGCCAGCGTGAGCGTTTTCTTGTTGAGTTTTACACCGCTCACCTTTGTCGGCACTTCTTGCGGGATTTCAGTCCCCGTGGTCGGCTCCGTCTTCTTTGCCACCGTCACCATACATGTATCCGTCAATATATTTCCGCTAGTATCCTTCTCGGAAGCAGTCACCGTAATCACCGCCGTACCCTCCGCCTTAGCGGTTACGACACCCTCCGCTGAAACGGAAGCTACTGAGGTATCAGAGCTGTGATACGATGCCTTTTGATTTGTTACATTTTCCGGAAAAAGGGTATAGCCCAAGGCGCCCTTTTCCCCCGGCGCTAAATTAAGCGCATGGGTGCTCAATGCAATGCTTACAGGCTTTAGCGTTACCGTCACCTTACAGGTCTGCTCATATATGCCATGTACCGTCTTTGAGCCGTCCTTATTCAACTCGAAATCGACAACCCTGGCATTGACGTACGCTGTTCCTGGCGCCACTGCAGTCACCAGTCCTTTTTCATCCACCGTCACTACCTCGGAGCTGTATTGATTGCCCGATGCGTCCAGGGCGGCAAATTCAACCTCCTGGCATGTGGCGTTGCCCGGTGAAATGCTTGCAGTCAACCTTTTGGTCTGTCCCTGCTCCAGGGAAATACTTCCGTTGCTCAACAAAAGCTCCTTCACTTTAATATGGGCAACCTCCACCTGAACCGTAGATACAAACCCACCGCCGCTGACAGTGATGAGCACCGGCGTACCCCTGGTATATGCCTTCGCCGTAATGACGCCATTCGGACTCACACTCACCAAATTTTCAGCAGAAGACTGGTAGCTGAACTGCTGATTAACACTCCCCGGAAGCAGGTATGGGTGCAGCTGGTACTTTTTATCCACTGTCAATACCAGCGGCTTGCCTGCCTCATACAGATACAGCCTTTGAGCCTGCCATGGAGCGGTTTCATATTTCGGCACCGCTGTCAGGCTGCCCCCCTCTACCTGATAATATAATTGACTGCCTTCGCATTTTAAGCCATTTATCAAAGGAAAAGCGGCACCGCTGTTCATGCCGAACACCACCGTATCCACCTTCACAGCCTCACCTTTTGATGTTTCTGGTTCTTCTGATGTCTCCGGCTCCTCTGATGTCTCCGGTTCTTCTGGCGTTTGCGGCTCCTCTGATGTCTCCGGCTCTTCTGATGTTTCCGGTTCCTCTGATGTCTCCTCGCCTATCCGATAAACCTTGTCCGCCGAAACTGTGGAGGCTGCCTTTTTCGCTGTTTCCAAATCCACGCTGTAGATGCCGTAGGCCGTTGTAAAATACCAGCGGCTGCCATCCCGCTCCAGCCTGCCATAGCTTCTGAGCTGCTTTAACAGCTGTGCCTGCCGCTCCTTTACGGCTGCCTCATTTCCTCCGCTGACTTGTATATCCGCAAATGTGTAGTTAATCAGCGTCACATTTTCCGTAGAATTACCGGCAACCGGCTTTTTCACAAACAAAAACTGTTCCTTTGAGGATGTTTCCGCCGATGTATCGGACACATCTCCCGGATAAATATAGTATAAGGCGTTCTCATAATAATAAATTCTTGAATATACGTTCTGCCAGAAATCATGGATGGAGTTCGGCGCAATCTTATCCTTAACGGAAGCATCCAACGTATAGCCAGTATGCCCCGCACTCTCAATATCCTCACGGCTTAACAGAAGATTGCTGTGGAATACCTGTCCCGGCAGGGTATTGCTGTCATCCCAGGTGACGTCTACATGATAATAATGTCCGTCTATCTCCACCAGGTTCCATGCATGATCTATAGATTTGCTTGCCACCATGATACACGGAATTCCCAGTTGGTTCAAAATAGCCTGATACGCCAACGCATAGCCCTGACACACTGCCTTGCCGTTTACCAGGGCACTGTATGCCGTATAGCGCCATTCATTTGTCTTATCCGTTTCATATGTAATATGGTTCACAAGATAATCATGCACCAGCATACAAATCCTGCTGTCATCCAGCTTAGTTTCGTTAATCTGGGCAATTGCCTCTTCAATTTCTTTCTGATATGCTGTGCGCATCTCGTCTATGGCGTCCTCAGAATCCCTATATGTAATGTTCAGGTTCTTCACCAGCCCGTTCGAGAGGCTGACAATACTCATTTTATCGATATAAAAATATTCCGGATGGCTATTCAGAAAACGGTTGACCAAATCCCCCACCTCTGATTTCTGCACCGTATAGGCTGCAGTATCCGGGTCAGTGGGAAATTTTATTACGTTCTCATAGCGGTCAAAAGCTGTCGCCAGCGCTTCCTCCAGCGAAGTACACTCCTCCCCGGTCTCAGCATATGTAGCAGTCCCCTCTGCTTCCCAATGGTTTAAGCAAATGGCCGCCTCGTCAAAATCCTCCACCGATGCTGTATAATCCAAACCACCGGCACTAAAGATGCCATCCAGGGAAAGCTCTGTCAGCTCCTCGTCGGACGAAGCAGTGCTGTCCAACTCTTCTGCCGCCTGTACATAACTGCTCACAACAAAGGTCAGCAATAAGGTCCAGATTCCCAGCAGGGCATAAATCTTATAGCCATTCCCGCCGTGCTTTCGTTCTCTCATAAAGATTCCATCTCCTAACTAATTTTGTGAAGGGTTCGCCGATGGCAAAACCTATCTAATAATAATCTCATAATCCTTCTCAAATACATCGTCCGGCTCCAGCGCATTTCCATACTGGCGGTCTGCCAGCGTACCGCTAAAGTTGTCCGCATCACAGCGCCCGCACCACGGCTCAATGCAGACAAACGGCGCATTTTTGCCCGCCGGGGACCAAATACCCGCCAGCGGCATATCAAACTTCACCGTCACATAAGCCTTCTTGTCCGGCCCTGCCAGGGAAATCGTCTTTGTCTGCTCCTCCTCGATAATCAATGCATCTTCATCAAACAGATGGGCATCTATCGGCATTACGCCACCCTGGGTTGAAAGCTCAAGATGCCGCCGGGACAGCAGGCCGT